>CAJJTI010000001.1 GCA_905194705.1 uncultured Solobacterium sp.
GGGGGGGGGGAGTAAAAAAATAAATAAGTCTTATTTTTGTTTTTATGGCCCAAATTATACAGTTCCAAAAATTACAGATTCAAATATTGAACCCTTACGCACGGCTAATTACTTATTTGGGGTTTCATTTGATTATCCTTTAGATTATGATGATCAAGAACAATATTTTAAAATAACTGTAAATTTAACATTTACTTGGTTGGGAGTTGATACTTCACTACCTGTAAACTATACTGTATCTGGGAGAACAATAGAAGATACAGGTATTGGTTTCGATCATAAGAATTTTGCTATACCTGTATACTTATCGTTTCCAATATCTTCATTAGAACGTATGACGTTTAATTCTGCAACTATTGAAATATGTAACCCTAATCCAAAATACGATTATATAGCTCCCACAGAGTTTTCTGCAACAGGAGAATATATTGCAGTAAACACTAATCTTTATATGGATAATAGTCAGTTTGGAAGTTATCAAGGAATATTTAAAGCAGATTTATATAATTCAAGTGCAGGAATATTAGTAGTAAACAATCCTATGACTTTAGAATTTAGTGCAAATAGCAATCCATATATAAGTAAACTACAAACTAATTGAGCTAAACGTGCAGATTTAGTTTCTAGTATGACAAGACCTCAACTTAATTTAAGATGTGTAGATAAAGATGGAATGGCTTCTAATATGTATATGGGAGTAAATTATGCAGTATTTTCTTATTATTTTGCAGGGGAAATAGATACTATACTTAGTGCAGTTGAACAGATAGGAATACCTATTATAACTGGACAAACTGCAGTAAATGGAGATTCAAATTATATAGACGAAAGTCTGGTAGGATCTTATCTCATATATAATATTAACACATACCTTCAATAATGATAAATAATTTAGAGATATTAAAACCTATTCTTCACTTTGAAAAAGATTATTATGTAAGAGTAATAATTCTTTCAAGATTGAAAGATGGTCATTCTACTCAAAAAAGAATCTGTAAAGATTTATTTTTTGGTTCATTTGAATCATTAAAAGAAACTATGCCAGATATAATCAAAGTTGCAGAAGAATACTACGCTAGAGTATATATTGATACTGTTTCAAAAAGATTGTCCTCTGGATTTTTATCTCAGATAGAGTGAGAGCGGTTTAAAGTTTTTGGAATTAAACCTCAGCTAAAAGATATTATTATAAATGAAGATTTTTATGGTTTATATGATGCTGATGAATATTCTGAGAATGCAAACAAAATAGTGGCCTCTATATCTAAAGAACTTAACTTTACTCCTTTAATTATAAAATCTTCAAATAAAGGAGAGCATTGATTATATAAAATTTCAGAGCTTTATACAATGTTAGATAAAATTGAAGATAATTATATTAGAAATAAGATTTTTATAGGACATGCATGAGCATGCTTATATAATCCATGTACTAATTAATATGCAAGCAAATAAATATTTTCAAGTAAAAGAATTAGTATCATCTAAAATATATAATCAATATGGTGATGATGCTATAAAATTTCTAGATCCAAAAGCTCTTGAAGCTTTAGAGAATGTTAGAGAAATTCTAAATGTTCCTCTTATATGCAATAATTGATATGCAGGAGGATCTAGAAATTATAGTGGTTATAGAGAACCTGGATGTGGAGTTGGTACTCCTACAGGCTATCATTATAAAGGTCAAGCGTTTGATTTAATATCAACTAAATTAACTGCTAAAGAGATGAGAGAAATTCTCGAAAATAATCAAGATAAACTTAGATATCCTATACGAGTAGAAAAATGAGACAATAAAGGTGAAATCTCTTGATTACACATTGATATTTCTCCAAATACACATGGGAAAAAACTATACTTTTTTAAAGCATAACATATGAAATGATATATTAAACTATTAAGATGGATCTGGGAGTTCCCACAGTGTCTCCTAGGTCTCATCTTAACCAAACTCTATAATGTAGAGTATAAAGAAACATACAAACAAATTCCAATTTATGCTGGCGACTTTCCTGGAGGTATTTCATTAGGATTATATATTCTAATGGGTGAATCTGCTAGAAAATATAATAGAAACAGCATTAAAGATCATGAATGAGGCCACACAAGACAGAGTATTAGATGAGGATGGCTTTATTTACCTGGCCCTGGTTTATGCAGTATTTGCTGAGTAGGTCTTAGAAGAATTAGTGCTAAACTTAGAGCTAAAAGTTATTATTCAGTTTGGCCAGAAAATCAAGCTGATAAGTTTGGAGGAGTTCCTAAACGGTAATAACTATGAATGATTTATTAGAAAATGCAAAAAGGAATTCCAAGATAACACTCGAAGAATTCTTTTTTGAGTTTTATAGTAAAATTCTTGAATTTGAACAAGAAACAAAAATAAAAGAAAATGAAAACATTTATATCACAAAATATAAACAAGATTAAATTAGCACCATTTCCTGAAAGTATAGTGTTAGTAGCTACCTGCACGTATCATAAGGGTAATGATGAGTTCCATGCCATATTACAATTAGCAAAACCTACAGATTTAGATTCTTCAGGAAATTATAATACATTAACTGCAGTTGCAGCACCTTATAATGTTAATGTTATAGAAGAGATTCAAAGAAGTTGAGACATTTTTGGATATCCGATTGCTTTTAATATAATAGAATTTCCTGATTCTGAATTTAGAAATTTTCTTTTTACAGGAGACTCTGTTATACAAGAATTAGATACTCCTGTAGATTTATTTAATGGCCTTAGTGGAAATACAAAGAATTCTTTTTTAGCAGCATTTGCATCACTTACTTTTATGCTGGGAAATAAATATTCAGAAGAATGTGTTATAATGCCTGCAGATTGGAATCAATGAATAGGTGAGTCTGACCTAATGATAAGAGCAGGTTCTTCTACATGTCATTTTGTAATTAGTAATGCAAGCTCTTATACATGTATGCAGAACCTTATGAATTATTCAAATGAAGGGTTCTTTATGATATTTACAGAATCAGAAAATCTTGGAAATAATACTAAACTATTTGCACAAGATATAGCTACTCTTAATGATGCTACAGTATATTCTGTTGGTGCTACATTTATTGTAACAAAGAAATAGTGGATACGAAGGAACTTTAACTGCATTCCCAAATACATAAGAAGCAAAATTATACTTAATAACACAAGATGGAGGAGCTATTTCTGAAGAACTATCCTTAAATGAAGGAATGTATTCTGATTTCTTACCTGTATCTTATCCACCACAAGTATATCAATCTTGAGGACAAAATGCAAACTATTATTTAGCGAAAGAGGAAGAAGATCCTATATTAATAAACCCAGAACTGACCTATTTTATATTTATTGCAATATGTGGTATAGAAGGATGGTATAGAAGTACTTGGAATGGATAATATAGGAAGAGTTAATGTTACAATAAGAAATATAGATACAAACGAAATAGAAACACACAATGATGTTGATTGTCATCTAGTTATGTCTTCTTCATGAGGATTTGTAACTGCAGTCAGTCTTCCAAAATGAGAAAACGTAGAGATTAATTTCGAAGTATTTAGTGTAGAAATGAGAACTTAAAACAAAAGGAACCCAATTGGGTTCCTTTTTTATTATATTTTATATTTTCCCCTAAATGGAACAGGTTCTAAGGTTCCAATATTTGTTAGGCCTATAAATTGTCCATTTAATTGTATCTGGGTCGTTCAGGCAGAAGTGCTACTTGGGAATTCATATCTAAGATTATACCCTAAATATTCGTCTTTAAAAGTCATAGATTCAACTGCTTGGTTATATATATTACTTCTAGGATCAAAGAAGAACATTAAAGTTTTATTATCTATAGATAACATCGTAAGAGCACTTACAATATCTCCATCAGTAGTTGTTAAAGTTAATGTAACTTTAGTTTTACTTATATTATTATTTCAGAAATTAGTTTTAACCTCTTTTCAACTTAAAAGTTCATCTGGTGTAGAATTATATAAGTAAGCGTCATCAAAATTCATACAAACAAATCCAGAATAAAGATTCTGTCTATTTAATATATTAGAAGACTCTTTTGGAGTAATATACATATTTAATGGAATTGTAGCAAAAAATATTCCAGTTTGTTCTCTTACTATATTTTCTCCAGCTGGTAATGTTACAGTTTTTATAGTAGTTGCACCTTCAGTTCCATAAGTTAGTTTACAGGTTGTTGATTCGGTAACACCTAGACTAGAATTAAGGTTGAAATTAACAAATGTACTAGTTGGCTTATTAATAGAATTATAAGTTAAATAGAATACATTGATAGGAAGTTGATTAATTGTAATAGTTAGATTTTTTCTAATAACTCCAACATCCGTTAGAACATTAAAATTAATATGTGGATCAGGTGCAGTGCTTGATTCAATATAAGCATAATTTGTAATGTCTGTTCCATCCATATATACAGAAGATTGAATAAAACTCTTATAATCATCATCATCATAATCAGGATTTATCAACTTTAATTGAAGACCTCAAATAGAAGTTAATATATTTTTTGGAACTTCAATTGTAAAATTCGTTATTAACTCATTATTTCATCTCTTTAAAAGGTGATGCGCATTAGTTTCATCAACGTATACTAATTCTGATACTCCTTTACTAAAAAGAGTTGCTCCTATTACATAACTTATAGTAGTAACCCCCCCCCAGCTATATTTTGAAAGATAAATTGTTTTATCATACCTTTATTTTTTACCCTTATTTCACTTAGCAGCATTCTGAGCAAAAATAGCACGTTTTCTGGTTACTGGATTTTTACTATGTGTTAATTCTTCAGTAGTTTTACCTGTCTTCTTTTTAGTAGCATTAAATTTACCTCTATTTTCTGGTTTAATATGGATTTTACTACCATTCTTCATCATTTCTAAATAACCAAGTATTACATTATCTAGATTAGTATTTTCATCAATCTTTTTACTATAAGACTCAGCAATTTTGTTTAGTATTTCATCGTTATACTTCATAAATTATAATATTTTTAAAATTTTATTTACATTATGTTAGCACATTATTTCTGCAAATATAGTTATTTATTTAATTATATACAAACATTTTACTGATTTATTTGGATATACAAAAAAATTATTATATATTTGCATCATCCAAATAAAATTATACAAATAATTTAAAGAAACAGATATGGCTAAGAAACAACATGATTTAAGCTCAGGACTCTCATGACTGGGGACTATCCTACAGTATATTAGAGATTATGGAGTATGTAGTATCTTTAAAGCCTTAATCATCATGTTTATGTTAAGTATTACTTTGAGAATATGTTATGATCCAACATTTTTATTTGATAAGTATTCAGAATATATGAGTCAGAAACATTCACAAGAATTGTTAAATAGGATTGATGATGATAAGAAAGTTAAAGATTTACTTCCAAGACTATTATATATGTCAGGTGCAGATAGAGTATGAGTAATACAATATCACAATGGTATTTCTGATTGATTATATGGTTCTATGCGATTTGAGTTATGTAAAGAAAACGCACACTCAATCAAAGAACAATATGATAATTTTCATCTTAGTTGATTAAATCTTCCTGATTATTTAAAAACACATAATCAGTTTATCGGTAACTTAACTACTTTAGAACAAATAGATCATGTAATGTATGATCGATTTGGAAAAAATAATGTAGAATATTTAGCATGTACTCTACTAAAAGATGATACTGGAACTCCAACAGGAATTTTAGGATTCACTTGAGAAAAAGAAAACGAAGTAGGATATGAAGATAGTACTATTAAAGAGAATTTAATTAGATACGGAGCAATAATAGAACAATATATAAAACCAAATATAATAAACAATGCCAAAATTAAGTAATGTAAAGGAAAAATATGTTAATGGATATCAAGTAGACAAAGAAACAGAAGATGTTATTTATTCAGATGCAAAACATCTGTACTTAGATAAATATGATAATAAGCCTTATGTATCTGTAACAACATTGATACATAAATATGTTAATGAGTTTGATTCAGCATTCTGATCTGCATATAAAGCTTGCGAAGCTTTAGTAGAACCAGAAATTTTTAAAGTTGTTAAAACTACATTACTAAATACAAAACGTTGAAATCCAACTTTACTTGAAAAGTTAAATATCAACGAAGAAGAGTTTGAAAATAAACGGGCAGAAATACTTCAATCGTATGAAGTAGAAAGAAATAAATCTTGTGAAAGAGGTACAAAAATACATGCTCAATTTGAAAACATGTATTATCAATCTGAAGAACAAGATCTTAAGAAATTTGGTCTTGGAGGAAAATTTACTTGCAAGAAAGGATATTATCAATTAGATTTAGAAAAAGGAGTTTATCCTGAATTTATGATTAGTTATAAATCAGAAGATGGTTTATTAAGAATTGCAGGACAACTTGACTTACTTATTAAAGACGGTAATGATATTTATATATACGATTATAAAGGACTCCCTCTAGATACAAAAATTCCAACTAAAAACGGATGGACAACTATTAAGGATATAAAGGAGGGAGAAGAGATATTTGATAAAGAAGGAAATATAACTAAAGTGTTACATAAATCAGATATCCATTACAATCCATGTTTTAAAATAACTTTTGATAACGGAGAGTCGATTGTGGCAGACCATGAACATAGATGACTTATTTCTTTTAGGAATATAGATAAAACATTTAGGGAAGTAGTTATGACCACAGAAGATATTGCAAAGTGGTTAATTGATAAACCAAGAACCTCGTACAATATCCCAAAAATAATGAACGCAAATCCTCTAAATCTTCCAGAAATAGAACTTCCTATAGATCCTTATGTACTGGGATGTTGACTAGGAGATGGCTCTAAGTCATGTGGAATTATCACTAATATAAACTCTAAAGTATGGGAAGAAATAGAAAATAGAGGATATACTTTTGGAGGAGATCTTTCTGACGGAAAATCTGCGGAAATGCGAACTATATATAATATTAGAAAAAAACTTAACGATCTAGGAATACTAAATAATAAGTTTATACCTGATTTATATATGCGAGCCTCTTATCAACAAAGACTTGATTTGCTTAGAGGGTTAATGGATACTGATGGTTACTATCATGAATCTAGAAAAAGATTTGTAATGGGAACTACTCAGAAATGACAAGCTGAAGATTTATTAAGGTTAGTAAGTACATTAGGCATAAAAGCTACTGTTTTTGAAGTAGATAAAAAATGTAATGGAAAGATATTTAAAGGATGAGATGTATGTTTTTCAACTGATGGATTAAATCCCTTTTTAGTAAGAAATCAAGATATCGACTTCCCATCTAAAAATAAGAATACATTTAGAAATATTATATCTGTAGAAAGAGTTGATACAGTAGCAACGCAATGCTTAGAAGTTGACAGTCCATCACACACGTTTTTATTCGGTGATTCAATGATAGTTACACATAATACTAATAAGAAATTAGAAAAAGAATCATTTTATAATAAATTTACTAAAAGTAGAACTATGATGAAATTCCCAATGAATAATATTATGGATTGTAATTTTTATCATTATTCGTTGCAGTTATCATTATATGCTTACTTACTACAAAAAATTAATCCAAACTTTAATATTAAAAAATTAGTATTAATTCATATTGATCACAACAATCATATTTCAGAACATGAATGTGATTATTTAAAATCAGATGTTGAAAGAATGCTTAAACATTATAAAAGAGACGTTAAGATTAAATCTGAATTAGATTTAGATAAACCTATAGTATTTTAATTATGGGACTAATAGATATTATTAGTGGACATGTTAATGAAGCAATTAATAAAAATGAAGACTTATCTGAAAAAAGATTAGCAATTTGTAAAGAATGTCCATTATACAAAGAAACACCAATGGGTCCGATATGTAATCCTAGATTATATATTAATGAAAATAATAAAACAGACTATTCAGATAGACCAAAAATTGGATATAGAAAAGGATGCGGATGTGCTCTTAATCGAAAAACAAAACTGCCTGCAGCAAAATGTATAGTAATGAAATGGTAATATATTATATTTATAAAATACATTTTCTTTGCGGATTTCCGAGTGGCAGATATTATATAGGAAAACACAAGCATACTGGAGATTTAAGTAATGACAAGTACACTGGATCAGGTAATTTTTGTAAAGCATATTATGAAGAAAGTTAAGAATATAATTATTGGATGGTATAGAAAAATATTTAATAAAAAATCTGAATTAGCAGAAAAAAGACTGGCAATTTGTAGCACTTGCTCGTATAAAACAAAATTATGTGGACAAGATATTTGTGATCTTTGTGGATGCGTATTAGATGCAAAAGTAAGAGTTGAAGACGAACAATGCTATAACAATAAATGGTAATAAGTTAAATTTAAAAATGTAAATGATTATGGGAAAAAATCTTTTAGGAAATGCACACATGCAAGAAATGGGAGTTCATCTTATGGGAGCAAACGTTAAACATGAAACAAAGGAATTAACTCCTGAGGAAATTGCTGCTCATAATAAAAAAATGGAGGAAGAACAGCTTTTAACAGCAAATAGATTACTTGAATTAAATAAAGGTACTAAAGATGCATCTAAAATGAAGGTAGCTGCAACTGGATATACTGTTATTATAAAACCATTTGAAAAAAATCCTTATAGAGAAATTAAAACAAGTGCTTCAGGTTTGATTCTTCCAGGAGATCTTTTTGCAGATACATATAAGTCTGATGATACTGGTGAGATGGAGAGAGCTGAACAATTTATTGCATGTGGTACTGTTATTTCTGCAGGACCCGAATGTAAATACGTAAAACCTGGAGAGGATATATATTACAGAAATTCTGTAGTACCTGTTCCATTCAATAATATGGGTTATTACGCTATCAGTGAACAAAACATTATATGTCGAGTAATTGAAAAGGACAAAGAATAATATGATAAACGAAATTGAAAAAACGTTTTTTAACCCAGGAGATGTAGTCACTTTAAAACATGGTGATCTTACATCTCCTGTTATGTATGTAGTAGAAAAAATTACACAATCATACAAACATGGTAATGAAATAACTAATATCTTTAAAGGTATTAAATGTAGATGATTTGATAAGAATATGGTTTTACGTGAAGCAGTATTCTCAACAAAAGATTTAAAATTTTATAAGAACAAGTAATTATGAAAGCTTATTTAAACAATGGTATAATAATAGAAGGTACTGTAGCTGAAATTAAAGAGTTTTTAGAAGGACAAAATTATACAATTACAACTACTCCAAATACTACTCCTATTTGGATTTATCCTTCGCAACCTTTAGACCCTAAATATAATAAATTTGAAATTACTTGCTCTACAACAGATATTTAACAATAAAACAATATCATCATGGAACAAGAAGAATTAATGCAATTTGTTCAATGACTTCCATCTAAAGTAGAAGAATTCCAAAATAAAACTCCTGAAGAAATTGTAGGAAAGCTAAATGAATTAGCACAAACAGAAGATGGTATGAATACTATTTCTGGATTGATTAATCAATTTAAACAAGAGCAATCTGCAGGAATGTTTAAACAAGGAGGCAAACTTGCTTATCTTGTTAATAAATTTAAAGATGGAGGATCTGCAAAGAATGAGCGTAAAGAAAATAAGAAGGTTGTAAAAGAAGGTAAGAAATCTTCTAAATTCAATCGCACTGCATATAGAAATATGAAATCTGCTATTAAGGATCAAGATCTTGGATTAAGTAGAAGAGAAGTCAAAGCAGCTGCAATGAAAAATATTGTAGGAGATAATTCTAAACCTAAAGTAACAAAAACTGAAGGTTCAGTTATTTCTCAACCTTTATCTTTTGGAGTATCTATGAAAACTGGAATTACTCCTAAAGTAAATGTACAAACTAATGTTACTCCTGATTTATCCCAAGGTAATTTCAATCAAGCTTTTGCAGCAGCTAGAAGTGCAGGACTTACTAGCTTTACTTGAAATGGAAAATTATATGGAACTCAATTAGCTCCAACAAGACCTGCTCCTAAGAAACCAAAACTTCCACAATCTAATCTTGGATCAAGAAATATTTCTGGAGCAGAAGAAGCTGGAATGTCTGCAGCTAAAGGAATTAGACCTACAAACATGAATGAAGAATTAGTTATAACTAATCCTTCATATAGTGATTACATAGTGGCATCTAATTTAGGTAATCCTAATAGGTTTGATAGTAGATATGTAGGACCTAGAAGTATGTCGGTCAATTATGGAAATAATGCTACTTTAGGATCTATTCCTGTTGAACACCGCATCAATCCAAGAAACCTTGGTTCATTTTTCCAAGAAGGGGGTAAAACTCCTCAAAGAAAATCTGATAAAGCTCGTAAGGAATTTCATGGAGTAGATTTATTTGAATATGGTCCTAATAAATGAGTACATAATGGAGCACAAGTTGCTAGAAGTTTAAAACCTGGAGTTAATCAAACTGTATTACCTAACGGTGTTGGTTTAAGACAAATTACTAGAAATAATATTACAACATCAGAATTAGTATCTCCAAATAAACAGGATACTCTTTATATACACAATGGCATTGGAGGTAGAGTAGATAGTAATATAGATGATTCTGGAATTCTTGGATTTTTAGGATTGAGACGGTCGTCTCCTGTAAGTAATAGATATAAAGAACTCCAATCAAAGTTTGGAGCACAAAAATTTGCTGAAGGAAAAATAATTCCTAAAATAAAACGAGACACTGTTGTTAATAATGTAGGTAATCTAACAGATAGAGGTGTAATAGATAGAGAAATGATTATTGCAGGTACGATTCCAGGAACAAATAATCAATTAATCGACTCTATTCGTAGACATGTAATTGCTCCAACTTTTGAAAATCCGTACTTAGGTACTCAAACTATGCCTGGAGATACCTTATATTATCGTACTTCTGGAGTATATACTCCTTCAGGAAATGCGCTTCAGAGGGTTCAAGACAATAATTACAAACCTACAAAAGAGGAAAAAGAAAAATTAAATAAAAAGTAATGCTAGATTTATTCCTTTATGATAATGTAACATGTAATCTAAAGATTAACGAATACGAAATACTATTAATAAAGGAGTTTGCAGCGCTGTGAGATATAGAAAGAAATAAATGTAAAGAAGATCCAAAAGGAACAAAGAGGTTAAGAGCTTGAAGAGAATTTAAATATATATGGTTGTTTTGTGACTGAAAAAGTCCATATCAACAATACTTAGAGAGACAAAAGCATGATGCAGCTATGGAAGATTCTGGATTAACTCAAGAAGAATGAGACGATCCAGTCTTCCATGCAGCAGTTAGAAAATACATGGAAATCAAAGATTCTTCTAGAATACTTAGCCTTATAAAAACAGCGTATCGAACTCTTGAAAAAATGAGAGTATCTTTAGATAATATAGACCTTGAAGAGAGAGATAATAATAGTAAACCTATCTTTAAGGCAAAAGATGTATTAGCTGATATTGCTAGTATTGGAGTTATGGCAGATAAATTAAAAGAACTTGAGCTTAATTATAAAAAAGATCAAATGCAATCCAATGCTAAAAATAGAGGTGATGTAAAACCTGGATTTATGGATAGTTAAGTATGGTAAAGACAATTAAATCTTCAATGTCTCAAGCACGTAAAAAAATGCTTGAACAGATAAAAAATAAAGAAGAATCAGAAGTCAAAAGAAAGAAAACAACTAAAGAGAAATATAAAGAGCTTAGAGAATCAATAAAAGGTCCTGAACCAACTCCTCAATCTTTTTCAGATAAATTTGAAGAAGAATTAAAAAAGCAATTACAAGAAATGCTTGGAGATCAGAAAGAAGATACTACAGAACAATTTGAGTATACTGCAACTGATTTTTATAAAAAGAGAGATGGTTTGTGAGATGTGGCGGTCACTGAAGATGTACTTTACTTTGATCCAGAGTTATCATATGAGTTAACTGGATATCGACCAATTAATGAAACTCAAGGTTTAGATTTTGATCCTACTCCTTTTAATGAACTAGCTCAAATTTATGATAGAACTGGTTCATATACGGAATATCCTGCAGATTCAAAGCCTTATAATGATTTCTGGAGAGAGCAATATAAACGTTGTACTGAAGGTTATACAGTTGGCAAATATAGAATTACAGGAGATCATTATTTCTTTTTAAATTTCTATAGAATGGAAGTTATTTCTGAAGGAGCTAGAGGTGGTGCAGGTCGTAATGAAAAGTTTCCTACATTTCTAGCTAAACAATATGAATTCTTTCATTATGTTGAAATGGCTGAAAGACTACATAAAGATGTAGCTATATTAAAAGCTCGTGGTATTGGATTATCTGAGATTGTTGCTTGTTTAGCAGTAAGGCCTTATATAACTAATAGAGGTTATCGTTCTTTATTAACTTGTGCTGCAGAAGGTAAACTTACTCCTTTAAAAACTAAATGTTGAAAACAGTTAAACTGATTAGACATGAATACTAATGGAGGTATGCGCCACCTACGACAAAAAGTTAATAATGCAGATACTAAGCGTGCATCTCAAGTTACTCCTGATGGAGTTGAATATGGTTGAATGTCAGAAATTGATTCAGTAATTGCTGATACATCTGATAAAATTCGTGGTGATCGTGTCGACAGATTAATCTATGAAGAAGCAGGATCTAATAAATATTTAACTAAAAGTTGGATTCAAGGTAATGCTCTTGTTGAGCTTGGTGGTTATCATTTTGGAACACGTATTGCTTTAGGTACAGGTGGTGATGATATGGCACTTGAAGGTTTATCAAACATTTTTGCAAAACCAGAAGGGTATAATGTACTTCCATATAAAAACTATGATACAGAAGATAGAAAACCACAATTAACAGCTTTCTTTATTCCAGCTCATAAGTTTAGTTTACGAGAAGAATTCTTAGATACAAGAGGCGTTACACAATCTGAAGAATTTAAAAAGTTTTATGAGGAAGAACGTAAAAAATTAAGTGGCAAAGACCTACTTGATTATTGTGCAGAGCACTGTTTTATTCCAAATGAAGCATTATATAAGCAGGGTGAAAATATCTTTGATTCAATTGCAATTGCAGATAGATTAACCCAAATTAGGATATTTAAAGCAGGATTAAAACCAGAGTATGTATCATTATTATGAGATCGTTCTGGAGATACTCCTGATTTAACAAAAGTAAAAGTTATAAATAATCCAAATAGTAAAATTGCTATATATGAAAGGCCACTTCGTGACGAAGATGGTCTTGTATTAAAAAATTTATATGTTGCAGGAATAGACTCTATTGACCAAGGTTCTGGAGATTCTTCTACCTCAACAGATGTATCTGATTTCTGTATAGTTATTAAGAAACGTATATATGGATTACAAGAAGCGAAATATGTTGCGATCTATAAAGATCGTCCTCGAGATATTCGAGAAGCATATGATGTAGCAATGAAATTATTAGTATGATATAATTGTAAAGCACTACTAGAACATACTAAGATTAGTATTGTTACATATTTTAAAGAAAAAAAGAAAGATAGTCTATTTATGAAACGTCCTGCTTCAACTCTTGGAGATATGAAAAGAGGCAACTCACAAATGATTGGCGTACCAGCTACAGAAGCTATTATCAAGCACGGTCTTGAATTAATTAATAATTTTGTTAATGATTACTGTTATTCAATTGATATTGATGAAATGCTTGAGCAATTGTTAAAATATTCTTGAGAAAATAAACGAAAGTTCGATATTATCGCAGCTATGGAAATGGCAGAAATTGCAGATGAAGAATTAATGAATATACGACCTGCTGCTCAAGATAAATTAGCGAAAGAATGAGAAAATATTGGATGGTTCACTAATGAAAAAGGCTATAAAGAATATGGAGTAATACCGCAAAAGAATGGAACTCGTTGATAAAGTATATGAAATAATTGAAAAGGCTATGTGTGCATATTACACTGGAGACTTTACATTAACTATAGATGGTAATCAATGGAAATTAAGTTTAGATTTGAATCAATGAAAAGCTCCATTAGTTTTAGTCTATGAAGGTGATGAAGAAGGTTTTTTCGAATTTCTTGAAAAAGAACTTAGAAACAGACAACTAGATAGAACAAAATATTATTCTGGAGAAATGACTACTCCAGGTGAAGGAAATCAATATATAGTATTAGAATATGGTGATAGAGAATGAAGTAAAGAAGATTAATGATGCGATAGGTAATCTTGTATATGATAAAGTTGCTATAAGAAAAGCTTATGGATATTATCATTGTCGTAGAGATGCAGATCAATTCAAACACCTAGAAGAAAATTACGGAATTGGGACTCCTACATCAGTTAGTTTTACACCATTAATTAAGAAACATATTGATGTATTAGTTGGAGAATATCTAGGTTTAAATCAAGATTTAAAAGTATCTTGCAAAGATGAAAAGACTGTTTCAAATATAATGAGAGAAAAGCAACTTAAAATTAGTGCAGAAGTATTTAATTATTTGCAACAGTATTTAAAGAATAACATTATTGCAGCTATTATTGAAAATAAAGAAATTGTAAATGATCCTTTTATTGAAAAAGAAATCAACTCAATTCAACAAGATATTGATCAATCTTTTGTTTCGGAATATGAAATTGCTGCACAAAATATTCTTGATTATTTAAGACAATCAAGAAACATCGATTTAAAACGTAAAATGGCAGAATTACTTACAGATTTACTTGTTACAGGTACTTGTTACTATAGAGTAAAACCTACAGAAAGTAATTCAAATGTCAATATTGAAATTTTAAATCCCGTTAATACATTTATAGAACGTAATCCAAATTCTCCTTATCTTGCAGATTCTAAGAGAGTTGTTATTAGAAAATGAATGTCAAGAGAGGATATCTTAAATACATTCAGATCAGAATTAACTACAGAAGCAGCTAAGAAAATTAGAGATATGCAACAAACTGCAGATTCAACATCTCCTACTTATTTGGTTAGATATGTTGGTAAACCTGCTGAGCCTAATTTACGAGCTGATAATTTACATACAGGTATTCTTGCAGGACTTGAAGCACATCCAGGATGGCCTGGAGATTATGATTCAATAGAACCTATAAAGAATCATCTTATTCCTGTATATGAAGTTGAATGAATTGAAGCAGATTATAAAACTGGAGAATTAACAAGACATGAAGGAGTAAAAATTGGTTCAGAAGTATACATTACTCGTGGAGAATCAAAGTATATTGTAAGAAGTGCAGATTGTCCTAGTAGATGCAGATTATCTGTTAATGGAATGTTTTTCTTAGATAAAAATGGAGATCCATATTCATTAATAGCACATACTATGGACCTACAGGATTAAATTATATGAGTCCTGTATAAACCCCGTGAATTGCTGGAAAACCTTAAATTGAATAATAGTAAATTTAAGACAATCAGCAGCTAAGCTTAGATAGAAATATCTTTGAAAGTTCAACGACTATCCGAAAGGAGTACACTTAAGTAAGTGGAAGTGCGGGGACAAGTTTAATTTAAAATTAATTATAAGTAGTTATGAAATATAATGAAACAGAATTTATTTGAATTAATTTTAAATCAAATTTGTATGATATAGTCTAATCTGCATGGTGACATGCAGCAGTCAAAAAGACGGATATAGATTAACGACCTATATCGAATAAACAATGAAATATGATTTACTTATATATTTTAGAGATAATCTTATTGCTTCTTCAGGAGGAGTTGGAGATTGGATGGATGTTTCTTTTATTCCTTCGTTTTTAGGTGAAAAATTAACAGATCGAGTTAAAGCTTGACAAGCATATAAAAAGAATGGCTTAGCATTAATAAATAGTAAGGAGGAAGGTAATGAAGGTATGCCTAATACTATTTTTAATGGATTTGATGATACAGTTAAAGCTCAAGCTATTCAAGGTATTCAATTAGCTATTCAAGCTGTAGAACAACAAGCTTCTTCAATTACAGGAGTGTTACCTGAGAGGTTAGCTCAATATGAACAGAGAGATGCTGTATCTAATGTTCAACTTGGAGTTAAAATGTCAGGTTTATTAACTAAACAATATTTTGAAACCATGGATATAATTTATAAAGAAGCTAATTATGATATGCTTAATTTAGCTAAATTAGTATATCCAAATGGTATTACTGGTACTATTGTGTTAGGTAATAAATATTCAAGAATATTTACTGCACTTCCTGAACATTATACACTTACAGATTTTGATTTACATATTGAGGATAGTTCTAAGTCTTTTAAAGATATGGAAACTGTAAAGGCTCTTAATATTGAATTAATTAAAGCTGGAATGTCAGATCCCGATATGGCAGTAAGTATTGCAACTGCCAATAGTATGTCCGAACTTAAACGTTATGTAGCTAAAGCTACTGCTGTTAAGAAGGAAGAAAATAATAGTGTTTCTCAGTTGCAGCAACAACTTCAGCAATATGAACAAAATCTGCAACAGTTACAGAAACAAAATGAACAATTACAAAGGGAATTAGGTCAATCACAAAATCAACTTAAACAAAATAGTCAAGCTAGACTACAACTTGAAGCTGAAAAAGTAGCTATTGAAAGAGAAAAAGTTAAAAACGATAAGGATTATAACGATAAACTTATTGAAACAAAACAGCAACAAGTTCAAATTCAAGCTGCAGAAACAGTTGATACTAATCCTTATAATGATAAAATAAAACAAGTTGTATAATATGAATAAAAAAATAAATATTGATGTAATTGTTAGATCTGATTGTAAATTAATTGCTGTAGATAATAGTGATTATTTAGGTGTAGATTTAAGTCAGTATATAATGTTAGAATTTCTATCTTATAATACTGATGAAAATTTACTCCCAGAATCAGTAAAAATAAGAAAGGAATTACATAATCGAGGACACTATTTAAGTAGATTTGCATCTGAATTTACATTAAATGTTGATGGAACTTATTCTTATTATAAATTAGTAGTTCCACAATTAATGCATTTTCAAGACGATAAAGAGCCTGATAAATATATTAATTTAATAGATGAATTATTTTTTTTTAATGGAGATCTTTATAAATCTAATATTACAGACCAGGAAGGATATACATTAGACGAAGTAATTGAAAGTTCTGAAATTATTGATTATAAAGAAGCATATGAATTTGTGCAAGAAAATAAGGCTTCACAAACTTTCTATTGTCCAATAAAAAATGTCTTTAGTGTTTGCAAATTACAAAGATGTTTAGTATATTTGCAACGGCAATTACTGTTGAATAACAGTAAAATATGTAGTTATGATAAATGTAAAACAGATGAAAATTTAAGGAATCGCAGAGATTTCTTATTAAGTGCTATGTATGTGTTTGATTATCTAAAAGATATGGGGAACTTTACAGAAGCACAAAGAATATTAGATAATTTATCTTCATGTAATTCTTTATGTGGAGAGGAATTAGGTAATATAAATAATAGTTGTGGTTGTGGAAATTCTATATAATGAATTATATAAAATATTTGTTCAAGAATTAATTAATATTAATATTGGGCATTTACCTGATAAAAAAGCATTATTTACAATGAACGAATTAATTAATGCAATTGATTATATTGAACACGGTAATCCAACTAATAATGAAATAATCAAAATAATTCAATATTATGAAGAGATCTAATGTTAATGTAATCATAGATAATGCAATAAATTCTCAAGACTATTATAGAATGTATAGTTCTAGAGATTTTTATAGAGGAACATCTTTTAAGATGGCAGGAGCCTGAACTCCAGACACTCATTATTTCAACGATGAACATATTATTGATTTTATATCTTGTGAAGGAGCTTTATTGTATTGTCTAAGAGGTCATTTATCATCAGAATGAAATAAGCCGAATCTAATTTATAAAGACGATATAATTGTTGGTGTAGAATCTAATCCGTATTGAGCTTTTATTATGGGAAATAGTGGTAAAGGTCAAAAAGGAGATAAAGGCGATATTGGTCCTATCGGACCAAGTGGAACTGATGGTATTACTCCACAATTAAAAATTGAAGACGGTCGTTGACTACTTTCAATGGATAAAGGTCAAACTTGACAAGATATAGGCCAAGCTACAGGTGATCCTGGGCAAAATGGAACTGATGGAAAGAATGGCTCTGATGGAATTGGAGTAATTCCTGGAGGAACTACTGGTCAAGCATTAGTTAAAAAATCTGATGCAGATTATGATACAGAATGAAAAACTATTTCTGAAGGCGGAGAAATTCCTAATTTTGATGCAGAAGTAGCTAGTGTTTCTTCAACAACTGAAGCTAATGCTAATGTAGTTTTAGAAGGAGATATATTTAAATTTAGTTTTGGATTACCTAAAGGAGCTGATGGTAAAGATGGAGAGAATGGCAAGGACGGAACAAATGGGACTGATGGTTCTAATGGAGAGGATGGATTAGGTATTAAGTTAATGTATGCAAAGAGTGGAAGTGTCAATACTCCTCCTGTTGTAAATAAAACTAATGCAAATCCTGGTTCTGTATGAAGTACAGTTGTTCCAATTCACACATCCTCTGAAATTATATGGTCAATTACAGCATCTTTTAGAGATTCTACTCTTGTTGGAGAATGGTCAGATCCTGTTCAAATGACAGGAGAAAAGGGACAGGATGCAGTAATACCAAATTGGAAAACATACGTTTATAAATTAAGTGATAGTAAACCATCAAAACCTACAGGAAATAGTCCTAGTCCGTCTGAATGGGAAGATTATCCTACAACTAGTGGAAACTGGTGGCAATGTATTGGAACAGTTAATGGAGAAACAGGACTTGTAACTGAATGGTCAGAAGTAATACCAGTTAATGGTAGAGATGGCCAAGCTCAAGATGGCAAATTTACAGAATTTAGATTTGCTGTAAATACAAGTAATTCAAATCCTCCTACATTAAACGCAACAGTAAGAACTCCTTCAGGATGGTCTGTGGTTCCTCCTGAAAAATCTAAAGATGGATATCTCTGGATGACTACAGCAACTATTAATCCTGATGATACTTTAAATACAAACTGGACTGCTCCAGTTGTTATAAGTGGAGAAAATGGTACGAATGGTACAGACGGAATTCCTGGAACTCCAGGAGAAGATGGAAAAACTACATATTTTCATATTAAATATTCTGCTGTTGCCAACCCTACTTCTTCAAGTCAAATGACTGAAACTCCAAGTACATATATTGGAACTTATGTAGATTTTACTCAAGCAGATAGTACAGATCCCTCTGACTATACTTGGGCAAGATTTGAAGGAATTCAAGGAGAAAAGGGAGAACAAGGAATCCCAGGTACTAACGGAGAAGATGGAAAAACAAGTTATCTACATATTAAATACTCTAATGATGGAGGTGTAACCTTTACAGGTAACAATGGAGAAGATCCAGGTGCTTGAATTGGAATTTATGTAGATTATAATATAAATGATAGTGATGATCCTTCTGACTATAAATGAACCAAAATAAAAGGAGAACCTGGAATTACTGGTGATCCTGGTCCAGCAGGTAAAGATGGAGTTGATGGGTTACCTGGAATTGGTATTGAAGTTCGTTATTGCTTAGGAACTACAACTATTTATGGAGGAACAAGTACTCCTGGAACAACAAGACAGCCAACAGGTTGGGATTTAGCGGTTCCAACTCCAACTGAAGAGACTCCTTATATTTGGTTTATTCAAGCTAGAGTAAATTATACAAGTAACACTGATAAAGTTGGTACAATTGAAGGTAGTTGAAGTACTCCTACTAAATTAAGTGGAACTAATGGATTAAATGGAGAGAATGGTTCTAAAGGACAAATAATTTATCCTGAAGGTATTTATAATGTTAATACTGTATATCAAGGAACCGCAGATAAAACTCCTTATGTATATGATTCTAATGATGCTAACTATTATGTTTTAAACATAGTAGGAACTTGGCAAGGAACATTACACAGTAATGAATCTCCTAGCACTGATACTAGTAATAGTTGAGTTAAATTAGATGCATTTGAGGCGCTGTATACTAAAATTGGGATTATCGCTAACGGTCTTATTGGATCTGCTGTATTTAATGGAAACTATATGTTTAGCCAACAAGGTATTGATGCAAGTGGACAAATATCTACACAATATCAAAACTTTGATCCAGAAATTCCTACAGGAGGTGAGTTTACTCCAAATATACTATTTGATTTTAGAACTGGAGCTGGACATATGGCTGCTGGAAAGATTAAGTTTGGTAGTGATGGAAGTGTTGATTTAACTAACATTAAAATTAATAATGCTATTATTCAAAACATTAAACAATATAGTCTTACTCAGTCATCTGATCCACATATACTAGATTCATTATATTCTGAAATTATATATTCGCCAACGATACACGAAGATGTAACTCTTAAAGTAAATGCTTCTGAATATCAATTAAATATTGATGATTCGTATTCGGGAGTAATTCATAATAAGTCGGATAAACAATTATTTATATATCCATTTGATAATGGAAACGATGATGAATCTATTAAAATTTGTGGTTATTATAATGGTAGATTACTATTCAGTTATGATGAACCAATTCTTTTTAATGCTTCTCAAATTTTACTTCCAGCTGGAGGAGTATTAGAATTTAAATTTGTTCCATCTTCAATAGTTAATAATTACTATGTTGGAACAATTTGAGTAGAGAATACATCAGATTTTGAGTTAAAAACATGGAAACAAAATGGAACGCTACGTTCAGATCTTTATTATAAAAGTTATGACGATTATAATAGTGATTCATTTTTAGCATGTGGAGAAGTTTATTTTAATTCATCTGGGGTACCATCTTTATCTGGTTTTTCTAGATGTAGAACTGATTTAGTATTAACTGTAAGTCAATCTGGAAATTTTTCTGCAAATTTAGATTTAACAAGTATTTATAATAGTAGAACTTTATCAATAAGTACAATAGCTTTTTCACAACCTATATGAGATGGAGCTATGCTAAAAATGTTCTATGGTTCAGCAAGAGGCAGGATTAATGGAGCTTTTTTAGATGTAAGAACTGCAGACGGCAAAGTACCAACAACAAGTATTAGTGTTCCATTTTTAATATTAGGGTCAAAATAATAAACTATGAAGAAAAATAATATATTACCTACTATAGATCTACAAAATTCAAGAGAGTATTCTGGAGCTTATAATTCAAGAGATTTCTATAAGGGAACTTCCTTTAAGATGGCGGGAGAATGAATAACAAATACTCACTATTTTAATGACGAATATATTGTAGATTTTGTATCATTTGAAGGAGCTTTATTGTCTTGCATTAGAAGTCATACATCATCTTCGTTAAATATGCCTGAATTAGTTCGAGAAAACGATAAAATCATTGGTATTAAACCAAATCTTTTCTGAGCTTTTGTAATGGCGGGAGTTGAAGGACCTACAGGAAAAGTATGAGTTCCAGAGATTAATAACGGAATACTTTCTTGAAAAGAAAGTAATACTCCTCCAAGTTCAACCTCAATAAGTGATCTTAAAGGCCCCGCTGGAGATACTCCTATTATCGGCATTAAAAAGGATACATCTAATAATCATTATTATTGAACAGTATCTATTAATGAAAAAACTGAATGAATATTTGACGATAGTGGACAAAGAGTTTTAGCTGAAGGTTTAACAGGAGCTACTGGAGCACCTGGCATTCCTGGAGAAGACGGTGAAGATGGTATAACGCCTCAATTGAAAATTGAAGACGGATATTGGTTTGTTTCTTATGATAAGAATGATCCACCAAAATCATGAATTAAATTAGGACAAGCCAAAGGTGACAAGGGCGACAAGGGAAATACTGGAGCTACTGGAGCACAAGGACCTCAGGGACCTAAAGGAGATTCTGGAAGAACACCTGCACTTGTTAGAAAATTTGGAGATCCTGATAATTTAACAGATGATAGAATTCTATGGGGATATTTAGGAGATCCTACTAGTGAATGGGTTACACTATGCTATTTAGAAGAATTAAGAGGAGATAGTATTAAATCAGTTAATATTAGTGATGCAGAAGGTCATTTGGAATTAACTATGGAATCAAGTAAAGTGATTACTTCTACTGGTTCTGTTCTTCCAAGATTTAATGCAGGAACTATTGAAACTGTTGAGTGAGATCAAAATCCGTCATTAGTAATTGATAAAACTAATGCTCCTAGAGAATGAGCTTTAAATGTAAAAGTTCCTAAAGGAAAACCTGCTACAGTAACTGTAGTTTCTGAAGTAGAAAAATTAGCACCAGATGCACAACCTTATGTAACTGATTTAAATCCAGATATTAGTGATGCAAATCTTAAATTTGGAATTCCTCAGGGAGAAAAAGGAGATCCTGGTGATGAAAATATAGCAATCGGATGTCAATCTGATTTTCCAAATAACGAACCAGAGCACGATAAGATTTGATATGATCCTTGTGATGAATCCATGGATGAATATTCAGTTCAAGACTTTTTATACAATTCTTATATTGCTGTTGGTGGTACTCTCAATCAAGAACAATTCGAAGCTGCTTGAAAATCATTTCCTAATACAGCAGGAATAGTTGAGATTATTGATTCACTTGAAAGTGATAAAACGGATGCTGCACTCTCTGCGGCACAAGGTAAAGCTTTAAAAACTCTTATAGATGATCTGAAAGCTTCTGTGGCTGCAGCTCTTGATTATAAAGGTACTAAAGATAGTTACGACCAACTTCCATCTTCTGGAAATAAGAAAGGTGATGTATGGAATGTCGTTGCAGCTCATGGAACTACTCCTGCTGGAACTAATTATGCTTGGGATGGTGCCAAGTGGGATCCACTGGGAGGTACAATTGATCTTTCAGGATACTATACAAAGTCACAAGTAGATGATGCAATTTCTGCAGCAAAAACAGAACTAGAGGCTGCAGATACAGCTTTAGAAGGACAGATTACTACAGTTACTAATCAGCTTAATAACAAAGTTGATAAAGTTGAAGGTTCAGGTTTAATTTCTGATACTGATTTAAATCAAATCAGAACTAATAAATCTGACATTGAATCTTTACAAACATCTGTTGGAGGTAAGCAAGACGAATTAACTCCTGGTAATGCAGTTTCAATTACAGAAGAAAATGTTATTGATGTTAAGTTAGATCCAGCTTCAAATGAAGCACTATCAAAATCAGCCGAAGGTCTTAAGTTGGATCTTAGTGGAATAAAAGGCTCAACTGTAAAAGTTGGAGTTTCCATTACTGGTGGTGCTGAAATTGGTGCAGATCAAACAATCGCTGCTGGTATGCAGGCTCTTAGTGATAGTATTAAAACTGCTGTTGCAGGTGGCATTACATCTATTACTAGTCCCGATAATACTATTAAGGTAACTGGTGAAGGTACTTCTAGAGGTTTAGCTGTAGATATGTCTAAATTAGTATCAACAAGTTCATCTATCCAAGTTGGAACAGACGGTAAGCTTGATATATTTTGATCAGAAATTGAATAAATAATAATTTCTCCCTTCCTCACATTTAGTGAGGGGGATTAAAATTTAAAAAAAATAAACATGGCAACAATTAAGTTTTTTAAAAAGGCGACAGAGCCTACTACAATCGAAACTGGAAATCTTTGGTTTGATACAACAACTCAATCTATTAAAGTTAAAACAGATACAGGATATGATGTATTTGGTATTGGGCTTAAAGATGCACAATTATTAAATAATAAATTAACAATTACCAGATCAGATAATACTACTGTTGAAGTAGATTTTAATGATATAGCGTCAGCAAGTTCTGTAGCTGCAGCGTTAGATAAAAAAGTAGATAAAACAATTACGATAACAGGAACAGGCGGGTTATCTGGAGGTGGAAATCTGGCAGAAAGTCGTACTATCTCTCATGCTGTTCCAGTAGGAGCTGCTGCGAAAACATCAGGGTTGTATAAAATTGCAACTGATAAGTTTGGACATGTCACAAGTACAGCAGCAGTAACTAAAACAGATATAACAGCTCTTGGTATTCCTGCTACAGATACTAATACAACGTATACATTTCAGGGAGCATCAAATGGATTTAAAGTAACTCCAAGTAATGGCGAAACTCAAACAGTAATTGTCTCTCCAAGTATTAAAAATAACGTTACTAAAACAGATGCCGCAACAACTGCTGGATATATTCCTAAGTTTAATAATACGACAGGAGTTATTGAAAATGGTTACTCTGTACAAACAACTTTAGCTAGTAGTTCAACTGCAATCCCAACTGCTGCTGCTGTCGTTGCAGCTATTGATAATAAGATCGCTGCAGCTGATGCAATGATTTATAAAGGAACATTAGGCACAGACGGTACTGTTACTAAAGTTCCAGCTAACGGATATAAAGTAGGTTGGACCTATAAAGTAATTACTGCTGGAACTTATGCGGGAATCAAGTGTGAGGTTGGAGATATGCTAATTGCTATTAATAACGGTCCTGTTAGTGGTACTACAGTAGTTAATGCAGATTGAACAGTTGTTCAGGCTAATATTGATGGCGCAGTAACTGGCCCAGCTTCTGCGACAGCAGGTCATATTGCAGTATTTGATGGAGCTACAGGTAAAGTTATTAAAGATGGTACATATACTATCGCCACTAGCGTACCTTCAAACGCTGTCTTTACTGACACAAAAGTAACTTCTGTAGATAATCACTATAAACCTGCTAATGGAACAACTCTTATAGGAACCGCTGGTTCTCCTGTTACTGCTGGTGGTAAAGTTGTTACAGGTATTACAGCTGATAGTTCTGGCCATATTACAGATATAATTACTGGTACTATATCAGCTGCACCAACCTTATCTGGTTTAGGTGGAGTTGGAACTATAAATGCATCTGGCACTGCTCCTTTAACACTATCTGCATCTAAAAGTAGTACAACTGTAACAATTTCTGGATCAGTAGCAGAAATGACAGCCGCAACATCAAATACAGCAGGTGCAGCAGGTATTGTTCCTGCTCCTGATGCAGGAAAACAAGCTGCGTTTTTAAGAGGTGATGGAACTTGGGCATTCCCAACTGATACAAATACTACTTATGTATTTGCAAATGGCACAGATGGATCATTTACTGTTACACCACGTAATGGTGAATCTCAAAAAGTATTAATTGGTAAACCTGCGACTGCAGGAACTGCGGATAATGCTACTCAAGTAAAGAATTCCTTAATTGTTACATTAAATAGTGGAAGTAACGAGGGAACTACAAAGTTTACATTCAACGGTAGCGCTCAAAAAACTGTTAATATCACTCCAGGTAGCATTGGAGCCGCTACATCTGCCCAAGGTACTAAAGCTGATAATGCAGTACCAGAAGTTACGTTTACTTCAAGTTCTTTAAACGTTTCTGCAGTAAAGGATAGCGAATCAAAAAAAGTTGCTCTAACTGCTGAGATGGAATGGGTTGAATTCGAATAAATTAAGATAATAAGGGAATAGGGATTTCCCTATTCCCTTTATTTTTAACCTATAATATTATAGGTGCTATAAAAATATAGACGCTATGGCATATAAATCAAAATTTTTACATTTTAAAACTAAAGCTTCCTATAATGCAGAAAGAGCAAAAACTACTGCAGGAACAGAGGAACGTAAAGTATTTGATGCATATATATCATTTATTGATGAAGGTCCAATGATCTGTACTTGGGGTAAAGAATATAAATGTGATATCAGTGCTTCAGAAGTTGAAGCTTTAGTTAATGCAGGAAAAATTAGTCCTGCGACAGTAGCACCACTTATTGCAGGTACTGCAGCAGTTGGAACATCTACAAAATATGCACGTGAAGATCATAGGCATCCAGAACAAGTTAACATAACTGGTAATGCAGCTACAGCTACTACAGCTACTACAGCTACTACAGCTACAAATCTTGCAACAAAACCTATACTTAGTAGGAATGAGAATTATATACAGGTAACTGTTGGAAATAAAATCTCTGATAACTTTACTGTACCATATGCTTCTAAAACATTAGCTGCAGAAACATTAATGTATGGTAGAAAGATATTTTTAAACGGAGATGTCACTGGTTCTACTACAGAATCATTTGATGGATCCAAAAATGTGACTATAAACACAACAATAAGTACTATTAATGCTGAAAAACTTACTGGAACTATTGATGCTAATAGGTTGCCAGAAATTCCTATTGAAAAAATTCCTGCAGCTGCATTAGAAAGGCTGTTTGTAGTAGATTCTCAATCTGCCGCAATGAGTGTAGATGTTCAAGAGGGAGATGTTGTTCAGATTGGTTCAGGAGGTCCTATGTACTTCTGCGTATCAGAATCTGCATCTACTTTTGCTACTAAATTTAAAGAATTCACAGCAGGAAGTGCAACTAGTGTACCTTGGTCTGGAGTAACAGGTAAACCAACATTCGCTACTGTAGCTACAAGTGGATCTTATAATGACTTAACTAATAAACCAACTATCCCATCCTTATCGGGGTATGCTACTCAAAATTGAGTAACTAGTCAAGGATATTTAACAAGTATTCCTGCCGCAACCTCTAGTGCTTATGGAGGAATTCAAATTGGATATACAACAAGTGACAAAAACTATGCTGTACAATTAAGTAATGGTAAAGCCTATGTAAATGTGCCTTGGACAGACACTAATACAAATTATTATCCAACAACGTTTACTTGGACTAATGGAACAACAGCAGGACCAACAGGTTCTTTAACTGGTTCTGGAATGAGTACAGTTTCATTTGGAGCAATCCCTTCAGCTTCTGCTACACAATCTGGTGTAGTAACTACTGGAGATCAGTCATTTGCAGGAGAAAAAACATTTAGGGGAGGTATATCAGCTCAGAATGCTGATATTTCAGATCTTATCATTGGGAGCTCCCTTGAATTTAACGCCTTCGGCAGATTTAATTATATAGCTACATCAACAGAAGCTGGAGGTATAAAGATTGGAGCTACTGCTTCAGGGGTTAATTTACCTTTAGTTTTAAACAGTTCAAATCAAGCATATATAGCTGTTACTAAAGGAGCCGTAACTGCAGCATTAGGTTTTACTCCAGCAAATGTTAACGATATACCTAAAATTCCTATCGCACTTCCAAACCCACATGCATTAACAATTAATGGAACTTCATACACAGGTTCATCTGCAGTATCTATTAGTACTTCAAAACCTTTAAGTGTAAGAATGTTGATTAGTTCAACAGTTGATGCAGGATATAGTTACAGTTGTAGTACATCAAAAGCTATATCAACTTTAAATGGATTTTCTTCAACCAATCCTGATTCAGTTATTATAAGTAGTGCTAAACTTAAATTTACTGCAAGTAATGTTATTAAAATGGATGGATTAGATGATTTATCTGGGACGTGATATATCTATTGCTTAAGTTATATGGCAAATAGCAAAATTGCAGTTAATGGTGCAGTATATGCATAATCTTAAAAATATATAAATTATGAGTGTAAAAATTTATGATAAAAAGCAAAAGAAATGGATTATTTTTCCTGGAACAATTGGTGCTCCTGGTAAAGATGCTTATCTTATTGCACAAGAAAATGGGTATACAGGCACTAAAGAAGAATATGCTAAAGTATTAACTGATATACCAAAAATTATTAATTCAATAGAAGAAGAGCCGACAGAAGGAAGTAAAAATTTAATTACTTCTGGAGGAGTGTGACAAGCTATTGATAATGTACATACAACTATTAATAATCAGATAAAAAGTTCAATTGTAGATAATTTAGAGTCTCTTGCTGCTGATAAATCATTATCTGCAAACCAAGGAAGAATCTTAAAAGAAATGATTGCTAATTTAGCTAATCTTCAAATTGAGATTGTTGATCAACTTCCAAGTGTTGGAGAGACAAATATTATTTATCTTGTTAAGAAATCTGGTTCTGCTCCAGATATACATGATGAATATGTATTTGTTGATGGAAAATGAGAGAAGATTGGTGATACAGAAATTGATCTTTCTAATTATTATACAAGAGACGAAGTTGACGATAAGTTAACAGGTTTTGGAGCAGGAGATGTAATTGCAGCAGAGGCATTTACTACTGCGGATAGAGTAATAACTTCTAATGGTCCAGGAAAAACTGTTAAAGATTCAGGTATTTTAATTAATAATTTAGCATTAAAGTCATATGTTGATGAGAAAGAAATAGCATGAGATAAAGTTACAGGAAAACCAGAAACTTATGTTCCTGCAGCACATACTCATCCTCTAGCTCAAATTACAGATGCAGGAGCTCTTGCTTATAAAGACAAAGTTGATGAATCAGATCTTAATTTTGATATACCTGATGGAACTGTAGTTGATTCTTCTTTAAGTACAAGTTCTGTTAATCCTGTCCAAAATAAAGTAGTTACTGAAGCATTAAATAATCGTTATACAAAGTCTGAAACTTATTCTCAATCCGAGATTGATGAAAAAATTGGTTCAGCAGGTAGTGGAGATGTAATGGCTAGTGGAAATCTTGCTGTAGATTATATTATAATTGGAGCGGGACCTAAATCTATTAAAAATTCTGGACAGACACTTTCTAATTTAGCATTAAAGAGTGAAATACCATCTTTAAGTGGATATGCTACTCAAAGTTGAGTTACGGGCCAAGGATATTCCACCGAGAATACTTGAAGACCAGTTAAAGTTGGAAGTACAACTTTAAATGATAGTTCTACTACATTAACTATTGCTAATGGTACTGGTATTGGTCTATCATTTTCTAATGGAACTTTAACTATTACTAATAGTGCTCCTGGATCTTCATATACATTACCAGTAGCTAAAGATACTGTTTTAGGAGGAATTAAGACAGGATATACAGAGTCTGGAGGTGCTGAAATGGCTATATATGTCTTAGAGGATGGTACTGCTTATACTCTCTTAAAAGATACTACAGTTAAAACTGCTTTAGGCTTTACTCCAGCAAATGTTAACGATATACCTAAAATTCCTATCGCACTTCCAAACCCACATGCATTAAATGTTACTGCAGGAGGTTCAACTACAAGTTATACAGGATCTTCAGCATCTACTATTAATTTAGATAGTATTTATGCAAAAAAACTACCTTCTGTAGACACTCCAGGTAAACCAGGATTGTATTTTGCTAGCAGTGGCTCTGTGAATGTAACTGAAGTATATGTTACAGAAGATAATCCTGATGCTATTATCTTAGTAGCGAATACGGTTAATGTAACTTTCGGAGAAAACTATTATAAAATGGATGGAATTGATAGTTTATCTGGAGGAACCTATAAATGTTACTGTATAACTTATATTAAAGGTGTTGCTTTAGTTAATGGAGCAGTATATAGTAATTTAAAATAGCTAAAAGATTTTTATGTGATGATTGTCGTCAAAAGCTAGTCATAGAAATAAAAGAAATAGATAAAAAAGATTAATTTTTACAAGATATGCCGCAGAAATGCGGCATTTTTTGTTTATATACAATAAATTAGATAAAAATTTGTTTATTTATTAAATAATCTATAACTTTGCAAATACAAATTAAAAATATGAACTAATATGAATAAAACTAAAATGAAAAAAATTGATTTAAATGTAGCTACTCGATTAATGTTACTGATGAATCTTCCTGAGCAAGGTTCTGTAACTGAAATGATTTCAAAAAGAAATGTTCGGAAAAAGATTGACTTTTCAAGTGAGGAAGTCGAAGCATTGAAGATTGAGAATAAAGATGGTAGAATTGTGTGGTCTCCTGAAAAGGAACTATTAACAGTTGAATTTACAGACAGTGAAATTGGATTCTTAAAGTCAATTATTGAAAAGCTTGATAAAGCTGGATCTATTACTGATAATATCTTAGACTTTGTAGAAGCTATTCAAAGTGAGAATTAATATAAAATTTATTCTATTTTATTTGGAAATTAGAAATTTATATATTATATTTGCTGCGAATATTAAAACACATTAATAATCAATTAATAAGGAAAAATAAGAATTATGATTATCGACGGACAAAATCATTGGGATAATCTGCTAGAACCAGATGATTCTGACACAAAAACTAATCTCGAAGGAGATACAAATCCTGATAACCAAAATGATCCAACTCCTGAACCAATCCCTAATGACACTAACTCAGATCCTGAACCAAAAGATAAAGATCTTGATGTATTTAGTGAATTCTTAAAAGGAAGAGGTTTAAGAGATGGAAAAACATTAATTTATCAAGATGAAGAAGGTAATGAACAAGAAGTAGATTTCAATACTTTAGATAGGGAAGAACAACTAAATATTTTAAATGAATTAGCAAAACCTGACTTAACTGAAGATGAAGTTCATACTATTGAGTACCTTCGTAACAACAATCTTACAATTCAAGATGTTGTTGAATACTATTCTCAAAAAGCAGTACAGGACTACATTAATCAGAATGGACCTGTTAATAAAGCTTATTCTGTAGATGACTACTCTGATGAAGAATTGTATATTGCCGATCTTAAATCTAAGTTTGAAGGTATGACTGAAGAGGAAATTCAAGCAGATTTAGACTTAGCAAAGAGTAATGAAGACTTATTTAAGAAAAAGGTAGAGACAATTCGAAACCAATATAAAGCACAAGAAGATAAAGCAGTAGAAGATGCACAAAGAGCTCAAGAGGAACAGTATAACGCATTTAAATCAACACTTGAGGAACAGTTAGTAAATTTCAATGAAATCTCTCTTGACTATCAAGATGAAAAATCTGATAGTTTACAAATTGAAGATCACGATAAACAAGAGATCTTTAGTTATATTCTAGATCAAGATGAAAATGGAGCTAGCCAGTTCTTTAAAGATTTAAATGATCCACAAGTTCTTGTAGAGCTCGCTTGGTATCGTCTCTTTGGTAAAGATGCTATTTCAGGTATTTCTCAGTATTATAAGAGTTTAATTAAGGAAACTAGGAAGCCCGCAGCTCCTAAGAATGAGCCTCCTAAACCTTCAACTGTAATACCTACTAATGAAGAGAAAAATAAATCAAATCCAGATAAATCAATCGCGTCATTATGAGATGACGAATTATAAATAAACAATTAAATTAAACAATATGAGAATTTCTAGTTTTAGTACAGTACGTCCTCAGATGAGTTCAACTCGTACATATGAGGATTTTTACAAATTTTTAGGTGAAAAACCTGCACGTCTTGGTATTGTATCATCACTTTATGAGCAGTATACCGCATCGTACCTTACTGAATCTCTGATGAATATATATACAATGGAAAAAGACAAGAAAAATAGTTTCCAAAGTATTAATTCATTTATGGTAGAGTGGGACATTAATGTAGGATTTATTAAGAGAATTCCTTTCCTACAGGTTCCTGATGGCGATGGTGCTCAGGGTACCGATATCATCTTCCACTTCCCTGAAAATCATTATCAGAGAAATGACGTAATGATCATCGAAGGATCACGTCAGCAAGTTATCTTCCTGTCACGTCCTGTTCGTAGATCAGATAGAGACTGGGAGATTGTAGGTAAACTACAAGATTCAGATTACAATGCTACTCTTGATGTTGAATTCTGCCAGCCAGGTATGAAGACTCGTTTCTTAACGAACTATCAGCCTGAAATGCATGAGGAAGGATACGTTAAGTATCAGTCAAATGTTGAAAAGCATCGTACATTTATTGCAACACACCGTGCAGATGTAGACTACACTGCTAAGTATCGTGCAATGGAGGACGTTTTCATTCAGATTGGTAAAGGAACAGAAAGTGATCCTGTTTACAAAATGAATGCTGCAGAAAAAGATTGTCTTGATAGCTTCATGGCTGCTCGTGCAAATGCACTGCTTTGGGGTAAGACTAACGTAGATAAGAATGGCAAACCTAAGATCTTTGATCCTGAAACAGGTGAGCCTATTATCTCTGGTGATGGTATTATTCCTCAGATTGAGCGTTTTGCAGGTAAATATGTGTATTCAAAGATGACTAATAAAGTTATGAATACCGCTATCCTTGCTATGATCGCTAAGTCAAATAATCCTACTGGCAATAAATATATCTTTATTTGCAATACTCCTATGTGGGCTGAAATTCAGGATAGTCTATCAGGATATCTTCGTGATTGGAAGACTGTTGGTACATTCATGTTCTCTAAGGGTGCTAATGATTATATCAAAGTTGGTGCAACCTATAACTCATACGAGTATGCAGGTAATACTGTAACTTTCAAAGTTGACCGTGCTCTTGATATCGAATTCCCTGAGAAGAAATATGGTATCTTCCTTGATCTGACTGCTGATGCTGCTAGTGGAAAACCCGCTATTGCAATGTTCACATTCAAGAACAATGAGTTCTGCCATAACTGGTTAGAGGGTGTTGGTCGTAGAAGTGGACGTGAAAGTGGTCCTGTTGCAAGCCCAGTAGCTGCAACTAAACTTATTGACTGGGGTTATGCTGGTGTTGGTGTATTCAACCCATATCGTAGCTTTATCTTAGTTAGTGAAAAGTAATATAAAAAGATAGAATAGAATATTAGTAGGCTTCTCCTTCGGGAGAAGTCTACAAAATATTTAAAACTTAGATATCATTATTTGGTATAGATAAATTTAATAAGAATAAATATGAATAATATAGTAACTTTAAGAAATGTATATGGTAAGGAAAAAGCACATTGCTTTATTAATCCTTTAAAACAAGCAAATGGTTCAAACTATCCTTTTGTAAAAAGAGTTCGTCAGGTAGACGCTAGTGGAGATACAGAAATGATCTTAAGTGAAGCAGAAATTAATAGTCCTGATAGTAATTACTTTATTAAGGAAGATGAACGAATAGAGATTTATGATGGTAAAACGTTTGATTTAGATAATCCTCTAGAAAGAAATATTTGGACTTGCATTAAAGATTCATTCTTAATTGCACCTGAAAGAGATTCTAAAGATTCAAAAGGTAATCTTTTAATTGACGGAGGTCCAAAACGTTATGGTCAAGCTGAATTCTATGTAGAAAGACCTGGAGTTGAATCTGAAAAACGTATCGAACGTATGAAGCTTGTAACAAAAGCGTTCACTTATATTGAACAAGATTCTGCTAAAGGAAGACTTACCAAAACAAGGTTACTTGGCAAATCAATGAGAAATGCTCCTGACTCAGATGTTCAGGACTATTTATATCAAAGAGCGGAAAAAGATCCAATGGTTGTTATTGACCTTTATACAGGATCAGATACAGCACTTAAACTGCTGCTTATTGACGCAAAAGAACAACGTGTTATCAACCTTCAAAGTGGAGTTTGGATGTATGGGGATGTTCGTCTAGGTACAACTGACGAATCTATCTTACTCTTCTTGAAGATTCCTGCAAATAAAACTATCTACGAGGGTATTACATTAGAGACATACCCTGATCTTCAGAAACTAAGTTTAAAAGAAACAGTAGAGGAAAAGGCTGAAGATAAAGCTGAGGAAAAAGTTGAAGATAAAGCTGAGGAAAAAGTTGAAAAGACGGAAAAGAAGAAAAGCAATAAATAACAATATATAATGACTATTAGACAAGCATATGAATACATTTTAGTTGAATGCAACAAGGTGAAAGCTCCTCAAGTTTTACTTGAGGACTTCATATACTTGTTTAATAAAGCAATTCAACAATATATAAATAGTGTATATAATAGAAGTGAGTACAATCAACAAAGTTCAGATGACTTAGGATTTTTACAAACTACATCAGTAATTAAAGTAGGTAAAATTGCTCCAAGACAGGAATTTAATGATACTGTTTGAGAGCTACAACTTCCTAAAGATTACTTACATATGTTGAATTGTATTGCAGAATTTACAGGTAGTGATTCAAATAAATCTAGATGTGGAAATGGAGTGCAAAGAACTATTACTTCAACATGTCAAAGATTAACTGCAGATCTTTATGCAGGTATTATTAATAATTATTATATGAAACCTTCACATAAGAAGCCATATTATTATATTATTAATAGAAATGAAAAAGATCAACCAGTAACAAATCCTGTTATGGATAATGAAATTAAAGAAGGTAGTTATCGTCCTAATTATATTAAAACAGAGGATGGAAAATATCGATTTTATGCATTAAAAGAACCATATAAAAGGATTGTAAATCAATCTTCTGTAAATTTGGAAATACATAGTGGCGATTCGAATTGAAGTTTAAATAATGTATATATTACTTATGTAAAAGCTCCTATGTATGTTTCCATGACTCAGGATGATGTATTATTACCAGAAGATAATACTCAAACCCTGGAATTTCCAGACTATGTTTGTTACGAGATTATTAATATCGTAACTAGACTATTATTAGAGAATGCAGGTGATCCAAGATTACAAACAAACGTTCCTATTAATCAGACTATAGCAGTTCCTGGAAATAAATAAATTTATTAACTTAAAAATTAAAAATTATGTTTGATTTTCAAAAAGAAGTAATAATTAATTCAAACCTGCTTGACGATGGTGTAAATCCTCGTTTTATGGTTATGGATGGTCCTGTTAAATTATTTCGAGTATTACGTTGTGCAGACTATAGAAAAGAAGGCTTAGTCGAAGGAGTTATTTACAAAACTCCAGCAGAAAAAGGCCAAGTCGCTAGTGCAGCATTTAATTTACCTACGAAAGAAGGTACTTATAGAGTAGTAATTGGTATTACTCTAATCGGTAAATACCTTGCAGATTACGCTATGCCTTGGTCAAATTTTGGTAAGGCTGTACTTGCTGAATTTGAGGTTTCTGCTGAAGATTTAGGAAAGACTAAAGAACTTCAGGAAAAAATGATTAAGGCTATCGAAATGGCTATTCCTGAAAACTACAGATATGTAAGAGTATCTGCAGAAGATTCAGGCAAAGTACTTGTAAGTTGCACTGATTCACATCAGGTCATTACTGTAGCTGAACTTCAGGAACAAAGAGGTATTAGTTGTCCTGATAGTTGCACTGAGAAGCAATATGTAACGGTTGATGAGGCTGTAGAAGTAACTAAGAATAAAATGGAAATTGGTACTGCTGCTTGGCTTCAGGAGAATCTACGTTTCCCAAGTTATCCTAATATACGTTATGCAGCTCTCAATGAAGAGGAGTATCCAGTAAACGGAGGTTTGTATACTCAATTCTCATTCTTATATTGCATGCCTCGTAAGGGGCTTCATGGACAGGGAACAGTAGGACAAGCTCTTAAATCAGTTACGACACATACGTTCTATGTATTATCATCACTTGTTGATAAGTTTGAAGAGGATCTGAAAAAAGTATTTGGAGACGATTCAATTAAAGTTGTTAGTCCTGATAATACTGAATTAATTAATATCGAATTCGTATCTGCACTTAAGGTTTCAGTACAGGATATTAACGAAGGAAAAGCAATAATTAAAGCAAATGTATCTGGTCCCGCTGTTAGTCCAAATCTTATTAAATATTCAATTAAAGAAGAAGATAGTAAGTATCAAATCGATAACGATGGTAAGCTTACTGTAAAAAAAGGACAAACTGCAGCAGAAGGTGATAAGTTTACAGTTAAAGCCTCTTATGGTAATGCTGTAGCAGAACAAGAGTTTACAGTAGGAGCTTAATACTCCTTTTAACATATATCACTAGAAGAAGGCAGGGCGGGGTAATTTCCCTGTCCTGCCTTTAATTTTTAAACTGAAGTTTATGACAATAGAAGCAATAGCAAGTGCTGTATATAATAATACAGTAACTGGATTAGCAGGAATCACTTCAAATCCAAAAATATCTGTAGAGCAACTTCAGGATGAAGTAGTGGCAGAGCGTAATCAAATAATGAGAGAATTTCTTTTAAAAGGAATTCTTAATTTAGATGAATTGTTTTTAGCAATTAATTGTATTGAAGTTGATTGTGATTACATGTCAAAATGTTGTAATTTGCAAGTTGGAGAAAAAGCATTACATTTTGAAATTCCACCGATTATTTATATAAACGGAATTGATACAATAAGATTTGTTGGCAGTATAGATAGACATACTCGTTATAATATTTATACAGATGAAACTTATAGATTTCATAAGTATAGAAAAAATAAACCAGGAAGTCCATATGTCTATATAGATACTGCAATTAATTCTAATGGTAATATGGACGGATATATTTTTAATGTTCCTTTTGTAAAATATATATCTGTAATTGCACTATTCTTAGATCCAAGAAAGCTTTTAGAATGAGATTGTTGTTCTGAAAACCCTGAGGTATATCTAGATTGTGGAATTTTATCTGATGAAATTATTAAAAGAATGACTGAGAAATATATTCGCTGGTATCGTCAACTTGCAACTCCTGTTACGCCTAACGATCAAACTCCTAAATAATTATGAAGTTAAATAATATAAATTCTGTATATTCTCTTGCCAATATATTATATGGGGTTACAATAAATCCTGATAATTTTGAGGATATAGTTTTAAATGGTTTACAGTTAATAGGTAATAAACATTCTAGAATGTATAGATATGTAGGAGATACTACAAATAGAATACTAGAATTACCTTGCAATTTATCTTTTATAGAATCTGTAACAATTCCATTTGAAGACTTTCAATCTACTTCAGACACTAGTATCTTCCCATTAGTTCAAAATGCTTATTATGAAAGATATAATGAAGCTTGAAAATGGAATAAAGATCCATTATACCAATCAGGAAAACTATTAAATTATAATGAGATAAATAATGCATTAGAGTTTGATAGAGATTATTCGAATGTATCTGTACTATATCATGGTGTAATTGTAGATGATGATGGACTGCCACTTATAACAGATAAAGAATTAACTGCGTTAGCTGCATATGCCGCATATATTGATTTATATAAAAAGAGTCTTGTATTAAGAGATAGTAATTCTTTTCAAATAGCTCAAGCAGTTAAACAAGAATGATTGAGAGCTTGTAGTGATGCCAGAGTTCCTGAACATATCTCGCAAAATGAAATGAATGAGATTCTTGATGCTCGTACACGTTGGGATAGAAAGCAATATAAGAAATCATTTAAACCTGTTAACTAATGAATAAAAAAATGTTTCCTCATGGTTTTAACTCTAGGGAACTATATAATGGGTTAAATCCTAAGTTATTAAAAGGAAGATGAGTAAAAAATAGATATAAAGATCGTAAGAATCTAGCTGCTAAGATTTTTGATGACTGTTTTTATGAGATCTTATTGGATATTATAAATAATAATGTTACCTTTGTACTACCTCTGCGTTTTGGGAATTATGGAGAAATTTCTATGAAACAAATTGCAGATGAAGACTTTAAACAAGCATATAGAAGAGGTAAATTTAATAATATTGATTTTGTATTATCTCAATTTACAGGAAACCAGCTAGTATATAGATATATGAAGCATAATAAAGAAACTATGGAAAAACCAATCTATGTTGATAAATATCTTAAAAAACTCATAGATCAATATACTGAAGAAGCAAAAGTGTACTATTAATTATGATTAAAGAATTAGACGATTATTTAGGTATTATACAAGAAAAATATCCAAAGATCTCAAAAGATGAGTTAAAAAGAGTTATAGAACACGGTTTTAGTAGTTTTCATTTATTAGCTAAAAGTGGAGCAGATGTAGTTTTAGGAAATCATAACTATACTGCTTTTTGTGGAAAGATGTTTTTTGATGATTATAAAAGAGTTAGATATAATAATATTAAACATCGTATTAAATTAAGACTGAAATATAAGTACGCTCAAGAAGTATATAACGGAGCGTACTATTTCGGTCTAACTGAAGCTGAGTGAGAATTTTATAAAACTCAGATAACTTCAAAGCGTAGATCTAAAATAAAGTTTAGAGATTTGAAGTTATATAAAATACAAGAAGAGTGTTATTTAGATAGATCTAGAACACATTTCTTTAAATTATACTATCCAATTGATGTTGGATGGACATTTTTAAAAAGTGAAATCACAACAAGAAACTTTGAATATATAGCATATAGAGATGTAAAAAATAAAATAATAATGATTTAATATGGCAAAAGAAGAAATAATAGGGTCTCCTAGAAGAAATTTAGTTTTTGAAACTAGTGGGGTAATAAGAGTAAAAGTTGGAGATAAATATTATAAGTTAAATTATGATAAAGAAACAACTGATGATGAAGACGAAGAATCTATAGAGTCTAAAATTATAATTGTAGACGATATATTATTATATGAGACAGGGCAGTATGAATATCCTGGAGATAGAAAAATAATCTTTGCATTAAACGGAGGAATTTATTATACATTAGATAATAGTTATTTTAGTTTTAGTGATTCTCAAAATTCAGATGCTTCTCTTGAAGGGAATATAATATTTGATAATACTGTAATATTTAATGGAACCCCTCCATTTAAATTAAGTAGTTCAGAAGTTATAAGTAATCTTAATGCACAGTTTATTGATGGGCATAGTTGAAATGATATTCAAGCATTATTAAATAAACAGAACATCTCTTTTAATACATTAGAAACTACAGATGGAAAATTTATAGCTGAAGATGGGAAAGTTACATGTAATACAGTAGTTTGTAGTAATGCTAATATTAAAAAACTTAGTTTTGAAACTCTTTCTGGAAATATCTCAATTGGAGGAAATATAAGTGTTACAGCAAGCGAGCTAGATATTGATGGAAATCTATATGATCTTGGAATAAATATTTTACAGCTTCTATATAAATTATATTCTGTAAAAGGAATAAATACTAGTAAGACTACATTCGTTGAGTTTGCTAAAGATCTTGTAAAATCTGTAAATACAAGTTATAATTGACAAACTCCATCAACATATACCTCTCATCAATTAGATTTTGATAAACAACTTTTATCAGAATCTTTTTATTGGGAGCCAATAAACATTGAATCTTGAAAGAATATTTCGTGCATACCATTATCTGTTGCAGATAATTATTATATAGATCCTGAAGAAATTACAGAAGATACAGAAATTACTGAAAGTGCAGAAAATATTGCACGTTCATCTAATCTATATAATGAGATTATAACAAAAATTTACATTATTCCAGAGGAAAATAAATCTACATTTAATGGTGTCGTTTTAAAATTATATATAGATTCAGGATTTGTTACTCCTGGTACAGAGGGAGAATTAATTATAAATGAATACAAAAAAGATACATCTGAGGAGATTGAGAATATTAGTGCAAAGTTCATAGTCACAGGTATTAATAATGACGAAATATATGTACATACTACATACATTTCAGATAAAGCAAGCTTTCTAGCTCTTTCTTCAGAATCTATTGGGTTGTATGCATATTCAGAAGCTGAGAATCTAACTTCAGATACTGAAGAACAACCGTTTACCTCAATTAATGTACAATATTATCAAGAGCCTGAAGAAACTTCAGAGTATTATAATATTATACTAGAAACTAATCCTGAATCTATCGGTTTTTATCAAACTAGTAATACAGTTATTGGAAATTTATCTGTAATATCAGACGATATACTAAATCCTTCTGGAATAGGGATTTATAGTGATAACTGTTATTTAAATAACCCAACTATATACCTATACAATAGTGCTGAACAAAAGAGTTATCTTAAAATATCTGCTTCAGGAACATCATTCGTTGGAATAAATGATGCTCAAGAAAATTGAATTAGTATCGAAAATACAGGTAAATGTAGTTTGAAGAGAGGCAATCTATATAATATTAATAACTATGATACTTTTTGTAAGTTTGGACCTTTAATTGTATATGAAGATAGTTCTGCAACTTTAGGAAGTGGAGATACTCAAATTACTATATCTGCATCTGGAGAAGTTAAGGTTCCTTCTGCAGCAATAACTACATAATAACTATGAAGAACAAATTAAATCAAATAAATCAGTTTAATGGAGGAATGATAAAGGATATAGAACCATTAATGGTTCCAAATACTGTAATGACTGATTGTTTAAACGGCACTTTAATTACTTATAATGGTAATGAATTTGCCTTACAGAACGATATGGGTAATTATGGGTTTAAAAATGGAGCTTTGAGTAATGGTTTTGTTCCTGTTGGAATGAAAGAACACCAAGGAGTATTATATATTATTTCATATAATCCAATTGACGACAAAGTAGAAATTGGAAGTTTTCCATCACAACAAACAATCTTTACCCCAATTGTAGATAATAAGGATGCTACAATTGAGGATATTATTATTGATAAAACATCTTTATATAAAGATTTAGAAGGTGAAACTGAAATCATACTTCTTAGTAAAGATCCTAATTTTTATTTAAATCCAGGAGATAAGTATCTTCTTATATATGAAAATTTAGATGAATATTCCTTTAAGGAAGCACTTGAACAGTTAAACAATAAATACTATAGACACTTAGTTCCTTATATTCTTACAGATGAAAATAAATTGTATAATATAGATGGGCTTCTTAAATTACAAGTCGATAAATCCACAACTAATAGAAGTGATTGGATTCCTGTATCTTGGGATATTCCTGGTTGGCTTGCTGTAAAGTTTAGTATTACGGTTCCAGAACAATTTAATATATATTTTGATAAAAGTAAGATATATGTAGATAATAGTGATTCAAATGCTATAAAAGTTTATCCAGGCGGAGATCTTAGAGTACAAACTTATTGGAATCTTGTAAATTATGCTGATGGAGATTTAGATAAGATTCAAAATAATTTAGTATATTTTTTACATGATTATGATACTTTAGATGAAAAAAATATAAGTAAATTATCTCCAATAAGTCTAGAGCCTAATCAATTAATATCTTATAATAATTTCCAGTCTATAATATTTAATACTATTGAGGCAAAAACGCTTGGAAACTACAAATATATTACTCCCGCATTATTAGTTGAAAATGAAGGTAAGAAAAATTATATAATATATAGTCAATTTACACAAACAATTTCTAGAGATCCTATAACAATAGATCCTAATGAAATACACTTTGGAAGAAATTATTTTAAATATTTTGTAGGAGATAATTCTCTAACAATGCTTACTTCTTGAGAAAGTTTTCCTGGAGTTAGCCTTGAATATAAGTTAGAAAGATATTCTACTTCAGATTCAGACAACCCCTATACTGCTATTGATTGGACTTCGGTTTCTGATATAATAAGTAATGGAACTATTATTATAGATATACCCTTTTCTGAAAATAATGAAGACATAGCAGAGTATGATACTACTCAAACTGGAGAACCTAAGATAAAAAAAGTTAATTTTAATAAAGAGGATATATACTTTCTAAGTCTTCGTTATGTTATTAATATTGAATCTGGAAATCCTATTAGAGGAGATATAGAACCTGCCGAAAATAGAATTTATGCCACAGAACTTGTAAATAGGTGATATTATGTTAAAGATAACTTTAAGGATATTACAGGACAAGACCTTGTAAATTACTTTGCTGATTATATAAAACTCGAACTTAATTCAGGTAATTATGCGTTTACAGAAACTGCTTTTCTAAAACGAAGAGGTAATGAAGATTCAAAAGATGAAAAAATAAATAATTATTCATTTGATTCTAGTGACTATTTTAGTGAAATTAAATTAGTATATCCAGAACCTCCTGGAGAAACGTATGATACTTCTAAGATTGGAATTAAGACTATATTTAAACAAGGCAATACATATTCTATTAAAAAGGTAGGAAACTCTGAAGTATATACTATATCTGTTCCAAAAGACCAAAATGGAGATGACGGTAGATTATGAAGATGAATCACTTCTAAAGGCGTTACTGTTAACAATGGCAAGGCTATAGATTCTAAAGGCAATACTTATACACTACTCTTTAATAAAATAGATGGATCTTTTTCATTTGATTTGTTTAATACTTTTACAGTTACAAATACTGAATATAATATTGTAAAAGAAATCAGTAGTAGTGATAAATATTTATATGAATATCATCCTATTGGAAAAACTAAAACTAAAGTTACAGATAAAGACGATACTCATACAATAGAATATAGACCTGAATATATAGAATTTAGAAAAGACGGTTCTGGAAGAGATAAATGGTCAATGTGTTTCTGATGGAAAGAGGTAGGTCCTTTTACTATTAGGTTTGAAAACAATAAGTTGTATTATGGTGAGAATACAGAAGAATTCACTCCAGAAAAGAACTGACCTAGTGTTCTTGGAGATTTAAATATTTCAAGTGGAACTAATTGGCATAGAACAGATTGAAAACCAAATGGTCATTCTGCAACTAGTACAAAAAGTTATGCTGATGATTATGGATTTAATATATATAATTTCTATAATGCAAAGTATGGTAATGATAGTAGCCATTCTGGAGATTCTGGTTTCTTTGGCAGATACGGATCTGCAAATAATTTCTGCCTTGCAATGTCATATGAAACAAAAAATTCATGACCCTGTATATATTACTGTGCTAATAAAGCACCTTCAAATTCAAAGGAAGATACTTCTTATATTTCTAAAACTTGTATATATTCCTATCTTATGATGATATACTGTTTAAGATATTGTATGTCTTCTAAAAATAATATAATTTATTATTCTTTATATAACTATGGAGAATCTCTTATAAATCCAGTATATATAAAAACTATTAATCTTTCTGGAACATATGATTGAAAATATTTCATGGATGAGAGAGTTGACATTCCAGATGAAATAGATCTAATATTTAATGGAGTATCTTTTGCAGACAATAATGTAATATCTACAAATACAAATGTCAATTTTAATTGTATAGTTACTCCTGATGAGTCTTTTAAATATGAGCTCCAAAGGTTAATAGATAATAAGAATAGTGATGTAAGAATTAAAGTAGATGAATTAGAAAGACAGCCGAATATAAAAAGTGGAGATCTATATCTTATTCATGAGTATAATGAGAATGCAAATAAAGTGAAATTAACTAATGCTATAAAAAGTATGGTGTTTACAGATCAAATAAGATCTAATATGGATGCTACTTTAGAATTGTTTATGAGAGAGACAGATAATAATACGCGTTCTGTAGCAAGAGAGTTTATTTCTAATATATATGATGACGGGCAATAATGGATATAAAACTGAAAGTAAAAAAGTACAAGGATACTGGAGATATTGCTTGAGAGTATAATCCTTTACGTAATTTAAAAAAATCTGATGATCAGATTGATGATTTTACAGTAAGTAACTCTCAATTAAAATTAGATCTAGAAAATCCTATAGACATAGAATGTCAAAGTTCTTATGATGGAAGTACAAATTTAATATTCAACGATGATAAAAATCCTCCTAGAATAATAAATACTAGAGTAGCGTTATTAGAAAATAATAGATATAAAATTATAAATCGAAACCAAATTAAACAATCTAATTTATATACAGAAAATGAATTAGATCAACAAACTAGGTTATTTAGAAACGTTACTAGAATTCCAAAGATTCAATTTAAGAATGTAGATTACTTTGGGACTCTCAAAGGAGGTAATTATATATTTTATATAAAATATTCTGATAGTGACTATAATGAAACCGATATTGTTGCTGAATCAGGAATAGTGTCTGTATTTAAAGGAGATTTATCAAATCCTAAGACTTGTGTTGGAGCTTATATGGATGAACGTACTGATAAATCTATAATACTTTATCTTAAGAATATAGATACGTCTTTTAGTTATATAAATATATATTATAGTAGAACAAGTTGTGATGTAAATGGTATTTCTAAAACAGATTTTCATAAAATAAAAAAGACTTATGAAATAACTGATGTCAATCAAACAATAACCATTAATGGATTTGAAGAACTTGAAGACATAACTGCAGAAGATTTAAATATACAATATAACTATGTAGAGTCTGTAAAAAGCCAGGCACAAGTTCAAAATAGATTATTCTTTGCAAATGTTTCAAAACTTAAAGAAGACTCTGCCACTTTAAGTAATCTTGCGTTATATATTAATGTAGAAGAATGTCAAAAACATGATATAGGATATATTACAGATAAATATGGAATTTATAAAGGGGATATTACTGCTGCAGAATACTATTCTCCATATAATATATATTATAGACTTGGATATTTCCCTGGAGAAATTTATAGACTAGGAGTAGTATTTATATATAATGATGAGCATTTATCTCCTGTATATAATCTTAGAGGTATTGATTTTAATCTTTCAACTTATCATTTTAAAGAAAAAGGGGATAATGGAGAGATAATATCAAGTAATAAATGTAATTATGATTATAATATAGACTTAAGAGATCCTGAAACTATAGAAAATAAAGATTTTATATCTTTAGAAACTTTAGAAAATACAAGAGGAGTATTTAGATTTACTAAAGATAAGACTATTATTGATCATGACGGAAAATCTGTGAAGCCATTGGGATTAAAAATTAGAATCCCTGAATTTGTAATTAATAAACTTAAAGAACTGAATATTAAGGGATACTACTTTGTTAGGCAACAGCGTATTCCAACATTTTTATTCTCTGGGTTATCTATAGGAGTTGACACTGTAAGTGGAGTTCCTTGTCTTGATCTTTCTGAAGGAGGCCAAAATCCAAAGCTTGTAACAGAATCTTTTGTAAATAAAAATAAGGTATTGATTAACGATTATGATTCAAAACTTATATATAGTAACAATTGTAGCTATTCAGGATTATTATCAGCAGATGTTAAGTGTGATAAGCAAATGCAATCTCTACTTAACTCAGATAGATATAAATTAGTAGAAGCATACAAGTTTAATCAATATAACGCATCAGGAAGAAGTTATACCTTAGATTTAACAAATGTTGAAAGTACAAATGCAGAAACAACAAGCGAACTTTTATATATAGACTCGGATATTCCTCAGAAAATTATTAATGATAATATCTTTTGTACTAGAGCAGGAATGCAAGAAGAAATTAAACAACAAACCTGTTTTGGAAAAGAGGATATAGAATCAAGCGATGCTCAATTAGTTAGAGGAGTATTTACTGATTTTGTAGGATGTAACACTTTACTTGGTAAATCATCATTATATAATGTTTATATAAAAAATTACTCCGAAACATTTAATAAGGAATATTTTCAAATAAGAATCGATGATAATTCTCCTTACTTTGCAGTATCTGATAGATATGCTACAGATACTAGTGTAATAAAAGACAAAGATATTACAGATTGTACTATTGATTATAAAGACGTGGAAGATAATTCTATAGAATTTAATTGGAGTATGATTCCAATATTATATCGTGGTGATTGCTTTACTTATACAACTACCATTAGGTTACATAGAAACTTCACTTCTCAAACAGTTCCTACAAATGATACAATAGTAGATTTTAATACTTGAAAAGATAATTTTAAAGGTATTAGAAATACTGAAAACTGGGATGATATAAATATTGGAGATATTAATGCAGTAGCTATTGGAAGTTGAGTAACATTTAAAGGATTATCTAATAATAATATTTCTCTTAGAAGTATTGATGAGTTTAATACAGAAGAAATTGCATTAATGGGAAATCCAAGAGGATTTTATCCTATACAAGGTATGTCTACTAAATCTTCTGCTAAAATTCCAGAAAGTAACTTATATAATAGAGGATATAGTACTACTCTAGGATTTAAAAGAAATTATAAGCACATAGATGTACCTTATGAGGTTGACGAGTTTGATACTCGTATAATGTTTAGTGATATTCAGGTAGATGGAAACTTTAAGAACTCATATAAGGTATTCCAAGGATTATCATATGAAGATTTAGATAGACAATATGGAGGTATAGTAAAAATTCTTCCTTGAGGAGGAAATCTATTAACTGTATTTGAACATGCTATAGCTATTGTTCCAATAAATGAAAAAGCTCTTATTCAAACTACTACTGGGCAAAATATTCATATGTATGGATCTGGAGTATTACAAAAGCAAATGACAATTATATCTGATATGTATGGTTCTATATGAAAAGACTCTATTATAAGAACTCCTAGGGCAGTATATGGTGTTGATACATATACTAAGAAAATTTGGAGATTTTCTGATAGAGGTCTTGAACTTATATCTGATTTTACAATTCAAAGATTCCTTAATGATGAAATAAATCTTAAGGAACTTGAAAAAACAGTAGCATTAGGAACGAGAAATGTTAAAACTCACTTTAATGCTTATAAAAATGATGTTATGTTCACTTTTTATAATAATGATAAAATTTGGAATATATGTTATAATGAAGTACGTAGCATGTGAGTTACTAGATATTCGTGAGTTCCTTTATTATCAGAAAATATAAATAATACATATTTTAGTTTTGATTTGCTTAAGAGTAAAATATTTAGTATAATAAGTAATAATCTTCGGAAAACTGATGATCTTGTAAAGGTAGGAGAAGAATGAACTGGAAAATATGTTACTTCTGATAGAGAATACTCAAAGTTTACTTTCACAGTTGATGGATATGATGGATATAATGTTAATAGTGTCGTTATAAAAGGATATTACTGAGACGAAGATGAAATAAAAACTGATTCACTTATTGAATGCAAAGCAAATGAAGAAACCTGGCTTATGGATGAAGTAAGTGAGAATTGGATTGAAATTAAAAATAAAAATGTTGGAAATGCTATAGATGCTGAATCAGAAGAGGACCGTCAGAAAATAATCTATGCTAATTATCTTGAACAGAAGGATGCGGCTCCGTTTTCAATAGAATTTAAAGATCTATACAGAAAAGAGGACAGAGGCTATTTATATTATACTATTGAAGTAAAATATACTCCATATGTTGTAACTTCATCAGAAGATAATCCTTCTGAAGATGAGAGTGGAAATCTTATGAGTAATTGTATTGTTTTTGGAATTGAACGATCATATACAGCTGGAGCTATTATTCCTTATGAGGTGCTAAAAGAATTCGACATGTTGAAATATCAAGATGATTGAAATAAGGCACTATTATATAATATTTTCGTACATGGTAGAAGTAACATTATTGATGAGATAAATTATTTTGATAGTGATGAAACAAATCAAATATTACCTACTAAATGATATAATAAACAGGAACCTTTTGAGTTTGAATTTATAGTTAATGAACCAAAAGGAATTCATAAAATATTTGACAATTTAGTAATAATATCTAATAATGTTGAACCAAATTCTATTGAAATAGAAATTACTGGAGATGTATATGAATTTAGTAAAAGAGCTATTTATAGAAATAAAACTTTTAATAAAAATGAATCTACAAACGCTAATTTCCCAGAAATCTATTTAGATAAAGAATCTAAAGGATATAAAACAGAAGTTACATGAGATCCAATTCGAAATGAATATTACTTAAATGTACATGCAGATTGTTTAAATATAAAAGAATATGGAAGACGATTAGGTAATATATACTATAGTGAAGATTCTTGGTATTTCCAAGTACAACCAATATATTATGAACAAACAAGCTCTAATGATTTTGAATCTCCATTAAAGGCAACTAAAGTTCGAGATAAATATGCAAGAATTAGAGTTAAATATAAAGGTGATAAACTTGTTATTATTACTGCATTACAAACATTAATGACTCAAAGTTATGCATAAAAGAATAAAAAAAATGGAAATAGGAGGAGTTAGTTCTGGGAATATTATTAGTCCAGATATGTTAAAACAGCTTGGTCTTAACTTAGGAAACTATAATGCTTTCATTAGTGCTTCTATGAATAAAATCAAATCAGATATTGGAAATTTTAAAGATACTAAATCTGATTCTGATGCAGATAAAAGGAATCCTTTCTCTACCGCAAAAGGTATGTTTTCACAAAAAACTGTAGATTCTGTTAGAAATTGACAGAATGATACATTTGCTGGAGCAGAAACTGTAAATAAGCTAAATGGCAAATTTGGAGGAGCTTTTCAAATGGGAGACCAGTTCATTGGAAATCTTAACACAGCCCTTGTAGGAAATGAGAAAACTGGATCTACTGCTCAAGTAATGTCTGGAGTTAAAGACATAGGACACAATGTAGTAAGTCAATTTAATCCTATGGGTGGAATGATTAATACTGGAGCTAAAACTATAGGAAATCTTATTGGAGGAACTAAAGATCGTGTTGAAGGTACTGGTTCTCAAATACAAGGAATGGTAAGTGATGGTCTAAGTATGCTTGGCCCTATTGGAATGGCTGCTGGAGCTGCATTAAATTTAATTAATGGTATTGGAGGAAAGCGTATTAATAAATTAGTAGATAATACATCTGATATTAGTAACGAATATAGTGGTTCAAAGAAATTTATCAGTAATAGTATTGATAAATATAGTAATAAAAAAGCTGGATTATTTGACTTTGGATTTCATCGAAAAGGCCAAAATGCTATAACTAGAGCTAGAAGAATGCAAAATACTACTTTAGATATTACAGATGCAGGTAAAAAGCGACTGAATAATCAAATAGGTCAGTCTCTTGCTAGTAAAAACTTCAATACTTATAATGGATTAGATAATATGTATTCCTTGGCTAAAAACGGAATGAAATTTCCTGAATTAGATGAAGCTAGAGCATTCTTACAGAAACGACCAACACAATCTACAGAAACACAAAAATTCCAACTCGGAGGTAAGATGAATTTAATTCCTGAAGGAAACTTACATGCACATAAACATCATTTAGAAAATGTAAATCCAGAATTAAAAGATCAAATTACTAAAAAAGGAATTCCTGTAGTAGCACAATCTGAAGGAGGAATTGTTCAGACAGCAGAAATTGAAAAGGAAGAATGGACACTTAGAAAAGAATTTACTGATAAACTTGAGGCTTTATATAAAGCATATCAAGAAGATTCATCCAACGAAATTGCAATTGAAGCTGGAAAATTAGTTTGTCATGAACTATTAAAGAATACAGATGATAGAAGTGGACTAATTAAAAGTGTGAAATAATGAAAGAGGTAAAAATAGAAATAGCAGATAAAGAATATAAAGTTCTAATAGCAGAAACGGAAGAAGAAAGAATTCAGGGTTTAGGTAATGTAGAATCTATGGATGATGACGAGGGTATGTTATTTATAATGCCTGAAGATCAAGGTCAAGTAGTATTTAATACAGAGGAAATGGAATTCGATATTGATTTAGTATTTATAAATCAAGATGATGAAGTTTATAATGTAGTATTAGGTAAAGCTCATAGTTCTGAACCAATTATTTCTACTCCTGAAGATGAAGAAGGAAGAACTAAATATGTATTAGAAGTTAATGCTAATTCTGGAATTCAGATTGGAGACGAATTAGACTTTGAAGAGGATATAGATGAAGAAGAAATTGATAAAATGTATATTCTTGGATCTGATGGAAAACCTCAAATGGATTTAGTTGGTGGCGAACGTATTTTCTCAAGAAAAAATTCTAGAACTTTAATAAAATTAGCAAAAAGAGCTAATAAAAGTAAAGCTGATTCTGATTATGCTAAACTTGGAAAAAAGATTTTTAAATATATAAATGAACAGGATAATCGTCCAAGTGAGTTTATCGAATCTCCTAAATAGATAAAGAAAAAGGAGAGTAATTTCTTACTCTCCTTAAAAGATACTAACTATCTTTTATAACCCTATATTGCCTCATGTTTAATCTAGCATCTCCAAAGAGAATGAAATAGACTCATTTTATACTCTTGGGTTGTGGAACAAAGATAATATAATATTGCTAATGTAGCAAGTGTTTTCATAAAAATTTAGTGTAAATGAAAATTTTAGTAATTTTATTTGGATATTAAGAACTAAAGTGTTATCTTTGGGCATTAAATGAATATATGACAATCATAGAGTTATGAGATATCTATAAAAATTAAAATAATTTAAATTATGAAAGTTAAAAAGTATCAAGAAGGCGGGTCCGCTCCTGTTCCTGCGGCACCTGCTGGTCCACAAGGTGGACAAGATCCACTACAAATGTTAGCAGAAATGGCAGCTCAAGCATTACAGACGCAAGACTGTCAAGCAATGGCTCAAGTCTGTGAAGGTTTCTTAGCTCTTTTACAACAAGCTATGAGCGAAGGACCACAAGGTCCTGTTGGACAAGTTCCTGAAGGAGAACCTGTATTTAAGAAAGGTGGAAAGATGGTAGGCCGCAAGAAATGTGCTAAGAAAGAAAATGGCGGGGAAATGAAAAATAAATTCTTTGCTAAAAAGTAATTTAATGATCATTAGATAAAAGGGAGATTTGATATGATCAATCTCCCTTTTTATATATAAAGCAAGTGTGATAAAATGGCACAAGTAATTAAATATCAACAAGGTGGTTCTACTCCTCAAAAATACGGCACTTTTACTATAGATGGTAATCAATATCAGGTTGATGATGATTTTCTAAATCAGATGTCTTCTTATGGAAAAACATTAGATCAAGATACTGCATATCAATTTAGTAAAATAACTGATGCTCTAAGATCAGGTGCTAATTTATCATATAATTCTAGTGCCGATAGATTAGAAGGAGTACAGTTTGATGTTACTAATAATCAAGCAGAACGTTTAGGTAAACGTCGAAGTAGACTTGGCAGAAGTTTTGGAAATCTATGAAGGGGAAAAGAAAATACTGCAAGAAATGCAGTTCATGCTTTAAAGGATTTTCAATATAAAAAGCCAGTAGAAGCATTAGATCCAATTAATATTAGAGATTGGTCTAGTGATATTACTATGGAATATAAGCGTAATAAAGATACTGGAGATTTTGAATTAGTAAATGGAAATAGAGTTTATATAAATGGAGCTAATAATCTAAAAGCAACTAGAAGACTTCGTAGTCTAAAAGATATTGCAGGTTATGGGGATAATGATCAATTTAAAGGCTATAATGATTTAGATAAGCAAGCTTATATAGACTTTTACAATAAATATGGTGAGCAAGGCATAGAAGATATTATATCTAGGCTTGAACAAGGAAATTGGACGGATGAAGATGCTATGGCATTAGATGATATTGGTATCTTTTTAGGAGGAAGTAAACCTGTTCAAGCTCAAAAAGAAGTAGATCCTGCACAAGAAGAACTTAAGAAAACAAAAGAAAACTGAAGTAAAGCAGGATGAGATTATGATAAGTACCATAACCTATTTAACGTTGATTCAAATGGGAATGTAACTATAAATAATCCAGAATTATTATCATATATTGGAACTGGAGATGCATGACTTAATAATGAATTTAAAAGAAAATATGGAAGTTATGCGGATTATATTCCAGATGACTCTGGTTTATTTGTTATTAATGGAAAAGTATATAGGGGTGATGACCAAGATAGTTTATCTAAAATTCAAAAGTATTTAGATTTTGTAGCAGATAATAAGAGAACTGCTGGTAATTCTTCAATTATTAAACAATATTGGGATGAAAATCGTTCTAGATCTCCATGGTTTAGTACTTCTGTTGATTCAGAAGGTAATCCAATGTGGTCCCCGTATTTTCAACCAAATCGATATGCTGCAGATCTAACTGGTAACTATGTTAGACAAGCAGGTGATCCTTTAGTTTATGATTATTTTCCTAATTACAATCCTGAAGATTCTTCTCAGTTTGATCCCTATGGACACCCTTTAAGAACTTTAGCAGAAAGAGTATATATTGATCCTTTAACTAAACAAAGAATTAATTATAATAATACTTTACAAGAGCAATTAGATCCAAATATAGTTAATTCTTACTATGAAAATAATCCTACAACTGCTTTTAATAGTTACTATACTATAGGAAATACTGGAGGATATAAAGAAGTAGCAAGTACTGGAGATGCTTCAAATCCTCAAACAAGAGCTACATTGTATTATAATCCTCAAACTCAATTATACTATTTTCATGACGAAAACCCAGGAAATGATAACTATACATTAAATAGTCGTTTACCTGGATCTGAAGATAGTATGAGAAATTATTATTGGAATATTGATTCTCGTTTAGGACAATATATTGAGCAACATCCTGAAATCTTAAGAGATCCAGAAGTTAAGGGATATATTAGTGATATTATTAGAAATCCATATATAGCTACAATTAGTACTCGTCATGCTAAGTTTAATCCAATTATTGGACAAAAATATCCTGATTTATATCAATTATTTCAGGATTTAATTAAAACTCAAACGCTTGGTAAGTATCAACAGCAATATTCAGGAACAGGAGGTAATTCTGCTCTAAGAAGTATTACTACTCCTGAAGGCTTAGAACAATTAGGTTTAGCTTATAGAGTTCCAAGTAATAAAAACGGAGGAGTTATTAAATATCAAATTGGAGGAGTTGCTGCAAATAGAGTTAATAGTGCAAAAGCTAGTAAACAAGCAATTCAACAATCAGATAAAAAACTTCGCGCTGCTGGAGAAGAAAAAACTATTGGAGATGGTACACAATTAACTGCTGCTGACAAAGCTGAAATTGCAGCTTTAGTTGCAGATGCTGCTTCTTTAGGTGCTACTTTTGTACCAGGATTTGGCAATGTTGCTGGAGCTGGAGTTGGTGCAGTAGGTTCATTAACTGGTTTTGGAGCAGATATTGCTAGAGATGGATTAGATTGAGGCGATGTTAGTAATTTAGCACTTAATCTAGGATTAGATGCAGCTACTTTACTTCCTGGGATTGGCTCAGGAGCTAAGGCAGCAAAAATAGCTAAAGCTTTAAAGAAATCTAAGGCTGTCGCAAATGCTGTTAAGTGAGCAACTAGAGGAGTTAGTTTTGGAAGTGCTGCATCTGGATTAGCAACTGCATGAGAAAATATTCAAGATGGTAAATGAACTATTAAAGATGTTCGTACTGTATTAAATGGAGTTAGAGGTTTTGCTAATTTAAAACGTAACACAGGAAGTGCAAAATTAAAAGGAGGAAACTCTGATATGGTTACTTTAAAACCAACTAATAACAAAAATCTTCCTACCATTAAATTAGGTCGTTCTGAGATTGAGTCGGTCAATTCACTTCCAAAAAATCAAAAAACTGAAAAGTTAGAGGAAATAATTATTGGAAAATTAGGTAAAGCTAAAACAGATAATGTTACTGACTTACTTTCTGAGTATGGTATTAAACGTTCTTCTAATGTAAATTTCAATTGGAGAAAACCTTGGAAGTCTTCAATAGGTAAAGGACTTAATACAGGACAATTTGAATATGATGAACTTCCTAGTACTTATAGAAATCCAGATGATATGGGTTGGTGAAATTGGAATAAGACTGCTGCTACTAGAGATGCAAAAACTAATAGAAGTAATCCTTATTTTAAGAACTATGTAGATAAACAAACTTCTCAAGTTCAAAGATTTTTCGGAGGACCTGAAATGTTTACATCTGTTACAGCTCTAAAACGGAGACCTATTACAATGCCAATCTATTCTAACTTAGCTCCTAACTTAGGAATATTTAGTAATCAACCACAACATCTCTGGTATTATAAACCAGAGAATAATCCAGTATTTTATAAAAAAGGCGGTAAAATTATAAAAGCACAACCTGGTACTAAGTATCCTACATTTAGTACTCCAATAGATCAAAATTGAACTAGTGTAGCTGATTATATGCTAGATAAAAATAATAATCCGATTAATGTACAAGTAGATCCAGTTGCTGTTGTTGGAACTCCTATTAAACGTGCTTCTACAAGCTTAAATAAAGCTGTTCAATCACCTCAAAATACTGTAGTGAGGAATCAGTATAATTCAATTTTAAATGATGCTAAAATGGCTCAAATTAATAATAATCTTGGGTTTAAAGGAAGGTTAGATTCAAAAGAAGAATTACTTAATGATTCTACTAGTAGAACTTTGTCTAATTTAAACAGATCCTCATATAATACAGATAACTCTGATTATACAGCTTTTGGACATGGCAAAGGAAAAGGATTTAATATTAATCCTGATATGGTAATGGGAATAGGAGACTTTATTACTTCTACAATAGGTATCAATCGTACTACCCAAAAAATGAAAGATGCCATTCGTAAAGGAATGATAGGTTCTCAACAACAAATGCCTACTGAGTTTTACTCTAGATTTAGTGATAATGGGTTGCATAGAATGTATAATGATCGCATTAAAAGTATGCGTCAATATAAGACATCGACTAGTGATCCAAATAAAGTATTAGCAGAAAGACTTATGAGAGATATGAATGTTGATCAATTAGAAGGAGAAAGAGATGCTAAATTTTCTCAAATGATAGATCAATATAATGATAAGTTACTTGCTCAAAAACAACAATACGCTAATATTAGAACTCAGATAACTAATGAGAATAGAAACCGTTGAGCACAAGGTTTAGCTCAGTTAGATATGGCTGATGCTAATAAGATTACGCAACAAACTCAAAATGTTAAGAATCTTATTTATCAGTTAAGAGGAGACTATGCCAAGGATCTAAATGAAAAACAAGCTTTACAAGCTCAATTAGCACAACAAAAGGCTGCTGGAGATTTCAGTAATTGGTTTACTAATTTTAGAAATAGTAAAATTAATGAGTTCTATAATTGGCAACAGAATGAGGGTAAAAATCCAGAATATAGTGGTTGGAAAATCGATGATTATTTAAATTACAAATATTCTGGAGATATTGCTACTAATAGAAGTAAATATGGAATTGAGGCTTTAGTTAATCCTTATCAGCAATCTCAAAGAAGATTTTGGCTTGGAGGAAACAAATTAGATACAAAACCATATTTAATTAATTATACTAATCCTGAGCAAATTCCTATTCAAAGATTTATACCTTATAGTTATAAATCTGGCGGTAGATATTTACGTAAAACAGATGAGCAACAATATCTAGACCAGCAAAAAGCTATCAATAAGGCTGTTGGAGAACTAAATAATAACATTATTAAGTTATTTCTAAAAATGATGTCATAAATATGAAGATAAAGAGATATCAAAACGGGGGTATTAGTTATACCCCCTTTTTTAGAGATGCTGCAGAGCCTACACAAGTTGCTACTCAGACCTCTAAAACAAGTGAAAATAAAGAAGAACAACTTATTCAAAAAGAAATTATTAATGTTCTTAAAGAGAATGGGTTACCTAATGATGTAGATTACTTCTTAGATAGAGCTAATAGTTTTTTAAGAAAATCTCAAAACTTAGGTGAATTATTTGTATCTGGACAGAGTAATCAATATGATATGTCTGATTTAATTAGATTACAATCTTTAGCTAATAGAATTAAACATAATAATGAATTACATGAAACTGCATCAGAACAAATTATTAAAGAAGGATCTGGGTCTGAAGTTGCAATTAGTAATGAAGGTAGCTTATATGTGTATAATAAAGACGGCAGTATTAAGACTATATCTGCAGATACTTATTATAAAAATCCACAAAAATATCAAGCATTAACTAATTCTCAATTAATTCATCTTCGAGAAGAACGTCCAGAACTAGCATATAATAATAGTATCCTTACAGATTTATCTAATACAGTTGGAATGAAATCTATAGTAGATTATGTAAAAGCTACTATTGGAGCGTTTGGAACTAATAAATCCTCAAATCAGTTTGATAGATATACTTCTAAATATCAGAATAAAATTGAAAAAGGATTTGAACAATTATTAGGATTTAATGGACCAGATGGAATATATAAAGTTACAGAATCAAATAGTACATCTAATCAGGGATATCATGATAAAGAAAGTCTTGATTTAGCTGTTAATTATTTATATAAGACTCTTCCACAAAATATGAAAAACGTTTTAAGAGCTCAAGCAGCTGCTGAAGGTTTTAATCCAAGTAATCCTGAAGATGTAAAACGATTACTACAAATTGCTGTAGTTGAACATACAAATCATAGTGTAGAAAATACACAAGCTTTAGATTATGATTCAACTGCATCTAAAGCAGGCAGTGGAAGTTCTGGAGGAACTGATAAAGATGTTAATAGAAGCTCTCTAGAAACTATTGCTGCAGGTAGAGTTGTAGATCCTAAAATTGCAGTTTTATCAACATCTGATGCCAAAGGAGGGTTAGAAATTGTAACTAGGGATTATCCATTACAAGATAAGAATGGCACACAAGTAACTCAAAATACATTAAAAAATGTATTGGATAAGGCTGAAATAGGTAATATTGTTGATAAAAATTCTATTTTCTTTGGAGATCAAAGAATATCAGATATTGATTTAAATAGACTTGTGTGAGATGGCTCTAGTTCACTTAGTAGAATGTGACTTCCAAAAGATCGAGATGCAGAACAAATGGGAGTTTATAAGCCTGACTTAGATGCATATGATCGATATACAAAATTTGAGGAATGAATTGAAGATAATCCTAATGTATCTAGACAAAGAATGATAGAAAAATTACATGAATATGATCTAGACTTAGAGTTTGATACTGAAACTAATAGATGAAAATTCAGACCTGAAGATATGATGGTATTTTTTGGATTATCAGGTTATGCTAGTGATAAAGCTATTGACTTTGATAGTAATTCTCCTTGGTTATGACATGTTGATGGACCAGATAAAGATAGAATATTTGATATCTATTCAACTTATGTAAATTATGGAGGAGATGTAGTAAAGAAATCAGACAAAAAGGTTGATAACTTTAAGCCAGGCTTCTTTGGAAAAATATTTCATGGCAATAAAAATTCAATGTATAAAGGAATGATATTTATGCCTATGCATGATTCTAAACTTGCAACTGTTGCATCTAATCATGAAATTGGAAGTGCTAGTGAATATAGAGATATATATAATCAGGCAAATCTGAAAAAACAACAACAAAGCATAAAAGCTAATTTTTAAAGTATGATGGATCAGAAGAAAAATGATTGGCTGGCGGCATTATTTTTTCAGCCAGACAAAAGTGTTCAAGAGTTAGTTAATTTAGGAATAACTCCTGATAACTCTAATGTTAAAGATAGAGAATATTATAAAGGTATACCAGAAATACAAGAGGCGTTTAAAAACGATAGAGGAGAATTTGATAATCAAAAATTCGATACATATTATAAAGACGTTTTAGACTTATATAATCGTGCAGATGAAGCTAATTTAGCAAGTACTGCTATGGATTCATTTACATATGATCCTGCAGATTATTTTGCACCTCTCGGCGGCGATGTACTGGATGTTAGTTCAAGATTAGTTAAATTCTCTAATCCTGAAAGAAGAAGTCGAGGTATAGTTAATCTATATGAAACTTCTGATCCAACTATGTCGATACGTGAAGTAGCACAAACAAATAAGATATTTAATTATGATACTGGTAAGTTTGAGGATTGAACACCTAATGAATGAGGTGGACTAGGTGCTATAGCTCGTCCTACACTTGTATTAGCTCAATGAGATGAAGATGGAACTCATGAAGTAAATGGAAGAACTGTTTCACATAAAGCAGGAGATTTAAAATTTAATAGTGAGGGAGATCCATTTTATGAAACATTAGGAAATAGACCACTTACAGGGAAAGATATTTTACATATCTCTGATACATTAACTGTTGATGGAAGTAAATGGAATAAATATGATTTCTTTGATTCAGATGGATTAGATAAAAGTGTTGGAGGTACCTTAGCAAAGGTTTTATTTAAAGTAGGTCCAATGCTTATTCCATATGTTGGACAAGTATATGGTGGTATGACAGCTGCTGTTGAAATAGGAAAATTATTCCCAGTATTATTTAGAAGTATCGAAGGTATTGCTAAGGGAGATTTAACTAACTCTAAATCAGCACAAACTGCTACCGATATTCAAGCTTGGTTTTCTAGATTTGATGGAAGTGTTTCTGATTATGGAAGAAATAGTTTCTGAAACGTAGAAAATATTGGAAAATTAGTTGAAGATAGCTCAAGACAATTATTTCAACAAAGAGTAATTGGGCAAATACCGAAGTGAATAGTAGGTAAAGAAAATGTTAGTGAAAATACAATTAAATGAGGTAGAGCTTTATCTTTAGCTTATATGGCAGGAACCTCTTCTACAGATGCCTATGATGCGTTTAAGCAAGCTGGAGCATCTGATAGAGTTGCAGGATTAGGAATGTTATCTGTAATGGGAGCAATGTTTGCATTAATGAATAATGACTATTTTAAAGATTTTTGGTTTAAAGATACATATCTCGACCGTACATCTGTAAAAGGAGTTATTAAAGACGTTGCTGAAAAAGTAACTAATGAAAACATCAACAAAGGAATTGTTTCTCCTAAAGCTGCTGCAAATTGGGTTATGAAAACTAAAAACCAAATTCAGCAACGAATCTCTAAAATGAAACCTGGAAATATTTTATATGACAGTGTTAATGAAGGAGTTGAAGAAGTAGCAGAAGAAGTTTCATCTGACATGGTAAAAGCACTTTACTCAGCGTTAAACACAATGGGTATTGTAGATAAGGATAAACAACTCGATTTTGGTATAAGTACAGAAGAAGCGTTTGCACGTTATACTTCTGCATTTATGGGAGGTGCTATTGGTGGTGCTGTATTTAGTTTACATGAAAAATGAGATTCAAGAATTAATTCTATAAATGATGAGGCAATTCAAAAACCTAATGATTCTCTACAAGAAATTATATACTTAATAAGAAATGGCAAAACCTCTGATTTAAAAAGAGAATTAACAAGATTACGTGATAAAGGAGCTCTTGGAAGTAGAAATCTTTCGGGTAAATCGTTTGAACTTGTTAAAGAGCCTGACGGATATAAAATTAATTACGAATCTGCAAAAGAAGGAGAATCTCAGAACGATGTTATTTATAACCAAATTAATAGTTACATCGATCGGATTGATAGTATTATCAATGAAGAGGGACTAAACATTTCTGATGAAGAGTTACAAGCATTATCAGCTATGACTGGTATTAATGTAACTGAAAATTTAGCTAAGAATATTCAGAGAGAAAGCCTTAAAAATCAGTTAATTGAAACTGGAGTTTATAGTAAAATATTCTCTGATTGGAATGATCTTACAGAAGATATCTTAAAAACTAAAGTAGCTTTAGAATCTAAGATTACTCCTACTGAACTTGAGCCTAAAACTCCTAAAGATGTGGATAACAAAATAGCAGCAGCTCAAAATGATGTAGAATTTCAAAGACTAAAAGCAAAACTTGATGATTTAAGAGCAAGACGTGATAAAATAGTCTCTGGAGAACTTAATGACTATTATTTTGGGCAAGCAAGATTTGCAGCTACTCCTGCATTAGCAACTGCTTTTGTTGATGACTTAGGTATTCATAATTTTACCAAAGTTCGATATCAGAAAGACTTCGATCAATTAACATCTGATGAAAAAGTTGTGATTAAAGAAGAATATGAAAAATATTCTAAATCAACTGAGAAAACAAAGGTGTTTGCTGCGTATGATTTATTTAATAGTCTAAATGAATCTATTGCACAAGATTTAGTAGCTGTATCTCAAAAAACTGTAGACTTAAGTAAAGCTTATGCTCCAGGTGAAACTATTCAAACTAATCGTATTAAAAACATTGATAAAGAAATTGCTAATCTAAAGGCACAAATAGATGAAGCTATTTCTAAACTTCCCGAAGGAGTTGAAATTAATGAAGAAGTATCTGAACTTCAAACTAAATTACAATTAACTGAAAACTACAAAGATTTCTTAGTTAAAAGACATGAATTTGGATTAACTCAGGAGCTGAGTGAAGAAGGTAGAAAAGTATTAGCTAGACCAGATACATTTATAGCTGATAATGAAGCTGCCTTAAATACATATGCAAATAGCTATATTGACTTCTTAAACTATTTAAAGACCAATTCTTTATATACTGATGTAACAGATGTAGACCTTGTTGCATTAATGAAGAGTTATTTTTATGTAAATGGATTTACTGAAGGAATTGCTGCAGCTAATTGAGAAAAAGCTATTAATACATATATAGAAAGAACAGAAGGTGATAGTGTAGGCTATGAGTCAATGACTCTTGGAATTGCAAATGACTTAGCTGTTTTTCAAGATATTGTATCAAAAGGAGATATAAATCAAATTAAAACTGCATATCAAAATCTTTTACAAAGTGATGGATTAGTAAATTTATCAGACTTTTTAGGACAAAGTGCAGATGAAATATTAGCTGGAATTATTCCGAGAATATCTGGAAGAACGTTTATTGATTTTATTAATGAGGTTTCAGATCTTAAATCTGAAATTAAGGTATCCCCTGCATATGAGTTATTAGAAAAATTTGCAGTATCTACTAATGGAATTAGTCAAAATATTGTTAATTTGATTGTAAAAGAGTATAATAGTTACCTTAATAGTGATTCATTAGAGGATTATATTATTAATAATAAGGATGCTTTAACTAGACTTAAAGAAACCAGTAGATTTATTGATATTTTAAATTCTCTTGTTATTGCTTCTATAGATGGAGGATATAACACTCAAATTAATAAGTTCAAGAAAAAATTAGCTAAAGATCTACTTGCAGAAATTGATACAGAAACTGCCGTTAATATGTCTTCAGATCTTAAAGCAATTAAGGTTAGACTTGATACATTAATAAATATTGCAGAAAATAATAATGCACAAAAAATTAGAGAACAGAAGGATATCGCTATTAATATGAGACAGAGATTTACAAATCTGTTGCTTAATAATGAAAATTCTGTAATCAAAGATAAGTTTGCATCACTATTTAACTTAGATCTTAACCAATTAATTGCTGAATCAGATTTTCCATCAGGAGAAATTAAGGAGAGTAATTTTAAAGAATTTGAAGAGGCTTCTATTAGATTAGAAACTAAAATCTATCAACTTATAGATGATCAAAAATTATCTAATAGCGAAATAGTTGACCGCATCACTTCACTATTCGAACCAACTTCTTTAATTACAGCAAGACCTACTAAGCTTGCTAGAGATACTGAAGCGATTACTGATTATGATCAGGCAGTTTATTTATTGTCTTTAATTGCATATCCTTCTGCAAATTTCTATAACAACTTAAAAACTGTTATTACTGATGAATCATTTAATAAAGCTCCAATTTTTTCTCAAGAATATGCAATTAGATTAATACACGCAACATCTGAAAGAAAAGATTTATTTAATGAATTTGTTAAATATTTATCTGCAAAAGCAAAAGCTACATCAGATGATAGCTATATACAGAATAAAAGTCAGTTATTAAACTTTATTGCAACATTTGGAGGAGCAGGTACAGGTAAAACACAAGGTGTAGCTTATGTGCTACGTAAAATGATGCCTGCATATAAAATTGTAACTGTAGCTCCAACAAGAAAACAAACAGATCGATTATCTGCAGCAATTGAGCATGACGGTTTATCATATACGAAAGCAGAATTAATTGAACAGATTCTGGGAAAACAAATTTCTGAATCAGATATTAATAAAATTGTTGGAAGTGATGAAATACCTACATATACTCTTAAGGATTTAAAATTAAATCCAGCTACAATGTTTGCAGAAACTGAGAATAGAATCATATTTATTGATGAAATTAGTCAGTTTTCTAAAATCGATCTTGAATTAATTACAAGATGAGCAAATAAAAATAATATTTTAATTGTTGGATTAGGAGATTATAAACAAAATTCAGCTTATATTTTCTATGAAAATGCAAGGAGAAATTTAGGAATTGAAGATACTTATTTTACACGTACTCCAAATTTAACTGCTCCATTACGTCCAAATAATATTGCAAAATATGATAACTATACTATTTTAAATAGCATATTAGATCAAACTTGAGATAAATACTATGATAATCCAAGTATGCTTGAAAGTGAGATCGATTTATTAACGAAACAGATATTATCTGAAAATAGTATTAAACTTAAATATTTTGAAACTACTGAAACGTTTGGTGGGGAGAAATTTATTAATAGTTCAGATGAAGTACCTAAAATAGTAGAAAAGTTATCTAAACTATCTAATGATATTGCAATTATAACTGATAATCCTGCTAAATATACTGCTATTAATAATGTTAAAGTAGTAGGATTAGATAGTGTCCAAGGTGATGAATTTGAATTTGCAATCATAGACAAGAGTTGGAAAGATACGAGTGGAAAACACTATTTAACTCTTAAGGATTTATATACATTAACTCAACGTTCTACAAAAGGTACAATTATTGTAGATAACGGGATTAGTCTAGATTTAAAGTTAAACACAATTAATGATATGACTAGTGCAGGAAGTATTGAAGTATCTCCTGAACAAATTAGTGATTTCAAAGACTGAAGAACTAAGTTATTAGAGAATAGTCCTGAATCTATTGATTATGAAGAAGTAAATCCAAATCCAATTGTAGCTGAACCTGTTATACCAACTTCAGAACAAAATATTAAGCCAAGAGTAGAACCTACACCAGAAGCAGAAATAGTTAGTGAATCTCCTAAGGAACCAGTTAGACAAGCTTCTGTAGAACCAGAGACTAAAAATACTGTAGCTGAAGCACAAAGCAAACAAACATTCAATAGTAATACTGGAGAACAACCTCCTGTTACAGATCAAAATCCAGTACATGCTCCTAATGTTGAACAATCTGTTACTCCTCCTGTAGATATACTTGAAGAAGTTCCTCAGAATATAGGAATAACAGATAATCCTTTAAATATTTCTAAATGGAATGATATTGCAGATTTCTATTTAAATAATTTATGAAATTATGATCAAGCTACAGAATCTTCTTTATTTAATATATTAGGAATAAAAGGTAAACTTGCAGCTCCTAAATATATTAGAGCTTTAAATTTAATTGCTGCTTATTTTAAATATGGATATTATAAAAATCCAAGAGAAATTGTACGATTAGGACAAGCTTTAAATAAAGATAGAGCTATGGGGCGTGCTTTTAGTGAACTTGAAACTGCACTAAAAACTAAACCTACTTTTGAAGTTATTCCATATGATAATGGAAGAAGAGGATTATTGGTGGCAAAAATTCAGATAAAAGATAAAACTGCACAAATTCCATTATTATTTACAACTCCAAGATTTGGAATATATACAGGAGATTTTACAATTGGAAGTTATGCTAAGTTTACAAGAGAAGGAGAATTAACAACTGTTGATGTATCTAATTTTAATACAAGTGCTTTAAATAAAGGAGGTTTATTCTCTTCTTATGGAAAATTAGTATCTTTAGTAGTACGTAAATCAGACTGGCAGGATCATATTAAATGAGTAGGAAATACATTTGAAGCAGATTCAAGAAACTATGCATTTATGTATCAGAATAGAGGAAATACATTTATGTTATTCTCTGCTGATCCATTAGTTAGTCAAAAAGAATTTGAAGCTCACCTAAAAGCACAAGTAGCAGAAGATGGAACTATTTTAAATACTGTTCAAAATGATCCTAGAATTCGATTAATAGGAATAAATAGTGTTGCTTCTTTAGATAATATAATTCATACTGCAATTAATAATGTTAATTTATTTAATGCACAAAGAAAAGCAGGAGACAAAAATGTTAAAGTTAGAAATAATCTTAATAGAGAAAGAGCTGGACAATTAATTTCGCTTGCATATTTTTCTCCTTATAAGAGTACTATATTATTTAGATTAGGAGCATTATTAAATACACAATCAGGATATACTAATGCAATTAGAGTTACTTATGAAGATAAAGTAGCTCAAGCTGATAGAGGAAATGTTACTGAGAGAATAGTAACTATGGAGAATGGTCAATATGTTGTTAATGGAAAAACTTATTCTGATTTTGATTCTTTATTAAACACTGAATTTGGATCTTTTGATCCTAATCAAATGTTAATGCAAACAGGATATATTAGTAGAGTTGGTAAATTTGAATTTAATGATCCATCATTTATGATATATAATATCTTTGCAGACTTTGTTGGAAAAACTGAAAAACTTCAAGAACATATTGAAAACAATCCAAACTTTAAGCAAGGAATTTATGTATTTGATGACGCAGTTAAAGTAGTTCCAGGATCTCAATTCTACTATGAAGTTGATACTGCAAATAAACTATATTCTACAAATGCTTCTAATTTAATAGGAAACGATTTTATTATAGATTATGACAAGATTCAAGTTAATCCTGAAAGAGCTATTCAAGAGAATTTACAACGTCAAAAGATTAATAAAGTTAATGAGGCGTTTAAACAGTTTGGAGTAAACAAACAAATTACAAATATAGACTTATTAGAATCAACAGTTAATGATGTTAATAATGAAATATTAAATAAAGTTACTACTCCAAATTATACAATAATTCAAATTGTTGGAGACTCTAATAATCCTGAAATTGTAATGAAGGAAATAAAGGATGATCTTACTCCTATGCTTAAGAATTTGTTTAAACAAGCTTATGGAGAGAATCCAGATGATGTTACAATTATCTCTAGAAATAATTTGAAATTTGTACCATTTTTAGTATCTTTGAACAATAATTCAAAGAATTTTGTACTTGAAAATAAAGATGGAGTTTACTCAATTAGAGAGTTTAATACAATGAATGAATATATAGAACTTAGAGATTATTTAAATTCTGTAAAAGACTTATATAAATCAAGTCCTAATATTTTAATGTACCTTAAAGCTCTAATGCAAAATACAGAAGTAACTGAAACTATAGCAAGTACATATTATAACGAAGTTAGTACAAATGAAACTCTCAACGAGTTAAGAGAAAATGTACAGAAATACTTAATAGCAAAATTAGAAAATAATGAGTGTTAAATGTGGATATTCTTCAGCATATTATCCATTACTGAAGAACTTACTTAGAGGTGATTCACCAGATTTAAATGCGTTTAAAGTGTTCATAAATGAGCATTTTACAAATCCAGATGAGGTGTTTAATATGTTTGTGAGTGGAGTCTATACAGACTCCGCTCCAACACCTGTATCTGAACCTAAAAAGATTAGTAGTAGATTAGGTATTGAACTTCCTCCCGAAGGATCTTCACCTCAACAATATTATATTGATAATTCAAGACAATATAATAAAATGATTGACGATACAGCAAAAAAGATTATTTCTATGTCTGTATTTGATATTAATTCTGATTCTTTTATAGATGCAAATGCTACTTTAGGAAGTTATTCCAATTTAAATACTGGAATTTTTAAATATAAACAAGAACTTTTATCTATTATTAGTGAGTTTATGGGAAAACCTCTAAATCCTATTAGCATTGACTCAGAGCCTAAATCTATTATTAATGTATTTGAAGATACTATAAAAGAATATGAAGCCTACATTAAAAATGCAGGACTTACTCAAGATCAAAAATATTTTAATGCATATAATGCATATGTAACATTAAAAACTTTTGATGATATATTGAGATTATATACTCCATTTATTTCTATTAAACCAGAATATAAAAACAGTTCAACTTATGCTATAGGACGTTATAATTATGATGGACCTAATGTTACACACTATACTGGTTTTAGTAATAATGAGTTTATGGGTGCTGAAGAATCTGTCAGTGACCTTGCAAAAATTTTACTTTCATATTTTCCTGAAGTTAATGAAGACGGTGTTATTATAGAAAATACAGCTATTACCTTATCTGGATTTAATTCAGCTATGGGTAAAGTAAAGTTATTTATGGAGGAAAGCGTTGACCCTGAAATAGTTGATGAAATAGCTAAAGAGGGCAATATGGATATGAGTAAAATTATTGGAAAATATTTAAATGCACTAGCAACTAAATCTGTAGCGCCAGAACATACAACTTACTTACAAAATAAGTTAAGAGGTATTGCTAAATTTATCTATTCAGATAAAATGGCTACTCCAATTAAGCAAATGTATACACATCTAATGAATAAGACGGTATTGTCAAGTTATATTAGTTATGGTAAGGATAACTTAACTGGAGAATTAACTGGTAAGAATTTAACTGATCGACCTGTACAAATACAGAGATATTTTCTTACAGATATTATTAAAGCTGCAAGTACTTACTGAATTGATAATAAAACTAACTTTCAAAATAAGTTAGGAAAATACGATATTAATATTATTGGAACTAATATTAGTATTACAGAAGGCAGTAATACTTTAAATTTAAAATATAATCCTGATACTGGAGAAATTAATTCTGCAGGAATAATATCTGATACTTTAATGGACGATTTACTTATGGATTTTGCTTCATTTTTAGTAGCAGATGATTTTAATCAAGTTGCAGAACAAGTATTCCCAAGAGAAAAAAATGTAAATAAAATTACATTATTAACTCCAATATTAGGTAGTATTTTATATAGTGCTAACTCAGGTCAAATTATTGATATAGGCAAAAATGGCTTCTTTGGGCAAGCAAATGATTTAGCAAAAGTATTAAGTGTTACTAATGGTTCTGATACAATTAATGTTATTAAGAATGCAGAAGGTAACAATTTACCATTATATCAAATGGTTTGTTTAGCGTACTCTCATAAGAAAATGAGCCAATATTTACATGATGAACTTGGATGAGGATCTGATACAGTAATGAGTGATAATGCTGTATTTAACAATATTCAACGTATTAAAAATCCAAAGATTCGAGCAGAAGTAACTATTGGAGATTATACTAAACAATCTAGTAATCTTACTGAAGATGAAGTAATACATCTTGCAATAGTATATGATTTCTTTGAAGGATTAACTTCAAGTAAATCTGTTTCTGAGCAGGGTGGAAAGGTAAATGGAGTAATTGGATTGCAATCAACAGTTTATTCAGATAAAAATAAACATTTTGTAATGCAATTTGATTTAAGTCAAAATTGAGATTTTAAAGATTTAGGTTCAATTAATTTTAAGGAAGTTTTAGAGAAATATTATTCTAGTAAGAATGTATCTGATTTAGAACCTATTATGAATATTTGATTTAAAACAAATCAAAGTCAATATACGAACTTAATTAATAAAATCTTAAACGACTATACTCAAGCTACAGGTAAAGAATTTAAGACTATAAGTGATCTAAAAGAATATATTGCAAAAACAAAACTTGCAGATATTAAGCAAAAATTTAGAGACAGCGGATTAGAATTTATTGAAGAAGTTCATATATCTAAAGATCCATATACTAAGAAAAATGTCTTTAATGAAACACTTGAAAATCTTTATAATATATTCAGCGAAAGAAATCAATTTGATGAGTTTATTAATTATCAATTAAATAGGTTTCTTGAAGACAGCTCAAAAGCTTGAGAGAGTATATCTTCTGACAAAAATGTATATAAGGCATTTTCTGCTAGAAAATGAAGTAACTGAATTGCTGAAAGAACTATTGAAACTGTTGATGAAAATGATGAGCCAATATCATATACTGTTCCTTATGTAACAATACATGATAAGGATGGCAAATTAAATCCTATGCTTTATTCGTATTTTATTATGGATTCATTTTTAAGTAATGAATATAATAAAATGATGGTTGGAGGAGTTTATACTCACCCAAACAAGAATAAAGAAGTTTCTGCAACAGAAGGATATCTTGAACATAGTTTTGCAAGTAGATGGATTTCTCAGGTAAAACGTATGGTTATTTATGGAGCTACTCACCACTCTTTTGCACAAGGATTAAAAAATGGAGTTGCTCCAAAAGTTAAAATGGCTGTAGTTGGAGATATTGGGGCTGCTGTACAAAATATTTCAGGTATGACTGATAGTGTTGATTCTATGGATGGATCTGGATTTACAAGTCCATATTTCTCTAGACAACAAAATGTATCACTAATTGATGCTAAAGTAGGTAGAAATAAAAAGACTATTTTAGCAGATATGAATGGAGAATATGGTTTACCTAAATTATTAAAGTGAGCAGAATATGAGATTACAAATGCTAATAGACGTACATCATGAGGATCAGATATCAAGTTAGAAAATATGTTTAGAAAAATGCATAATTTACTATTTGATCCTAGTGTAACAATAGTTTATGATAAAGTATTTGATAATCTTTTCTATAGAGAACCTGATAACCAAACTTATTGGAAAATAAATCATGTAGTTATTAATAACAATGTAGCTCAAGTAGAACGTATTGAAACCGATATATTTGGCAATATAATTGGAGAAAATAGTATACTTGATACAGATATTAAAATTAGTAGTATATATGATTTAGATCAAATATTTGGTGGAGCATGATCAATGGAATACAATGATACTATGAAACAATTATATTGGTCTGAAAACAACTTAGATATTGTCAATGATATTATTAATGATAATAATCTAAAAGACTATATGATTGGGTATCTTGTAAATAAGTCTGCTATCAAAGTAGGAGCTTCTAATGTTAATGGTGATGATATTTGAACTAATGATTCTGATTTATGGTTTACTACAATGTCAACTAAGTTTGGAGGAGTTCAGATGAATGCAGATCACGAACTTGATGAAGCAGAAGTTACTGAAATGACTCAGATGATTAGTGCTCTTGAACAAAATGGATTTACACACGATTTAGCAACAAAAGTATATCAAGAAATTGGTAAATTATGTCATGATGCTATTGCAGAAATTCATGAAGTTCTTGAAACAGGAGATCAACAAGCCTTATATGAAATTTATGGTAAAGCTTTAGTTAAAGCTTTTCAAACAAATAATAAAGATACTTTAGGACTTGCACAATCTTTTATAAAACTTGCTCAACAAAGTTTTAATGAAAAGAAAATCGATTATAAAATTCCTTTTAGTGCAGGTACTATTAATGGTATCTTTAACTCAACAGTTACATCTTCTTTAGTAAAAGATGCAATTAGACGTCATTATGATGGTGTTGCATCTGTATTAAATCCATCATATGGAATACAACAGTATTTTAACTGAGGAGGATATAACTATAGCTATGATGAACTTTTAGATTTAGTAAGAAAAGTAGGTAGAGCTACAGATCCTCGCCTTGCAGATTTAACTATTAATGAAGCAATGCAAGGTCCTTTTGTTACTCGTAATGGAGAAAATCTTATTAACCCATTTGTTACAGAACTTACTGCTGAAAATCCTATCGATTTTGAAGATACATTAGTAGTTTATAATGATCCGATGTTTAATGGAGAAGAACCTTTATTAAACGAAGAAGGACAGAGACTATATCAAGGATATATGGGAAAGGTTACTACTGATATGTATGATATTGTAAAAATTGATAATTATTCAAAATACGATTGGTATAAAAACTTAGATAAGAGATATGCACAAAGATTATCTTTACGTCCAAAAAATCTTAAAGGCTCTGATACAATATTTATTATTGAGGGAGAAAAACATAGTATTTTTGAAGGAGATATAACTCGTGCATTACATTATCTTAATGGAACCTCTAGTACTACTGTAGAATCTCTATATGATGAATTAAGATCTAATATTAAAAAGGAACTTGGGCTTAAAGGAAAACCTGAAAAAGATTTAACCCCTGAGCAACTAGAATGAGTTAATATTATTACTACAGAGAGAATAGCTCTAATTCGTAGAGCAGCAGGAACATTAATTCCTAGTGCGGGAGAAATCGATATTGACTTTATAGAAAACTCGTTACATAAATCTCAGCAAAAATTATTAAATGATTTAGCTGATGGTAAGATGATCCAATGAAAAGGTATATATGTACAACCTGAATCTGTACAAGTAATTCCTGCCCAGATTATTATGGGTAAATTATATGCTAAACAATTAGGTCTATTGCCAGGAGATTCTATAGCTAAAATTAAGCAAAGAGGAGCTGAGTTCTTTAAAGAGAGAATTCAAGGTTATTATAACAATGATAATCCTGATCCTGAATCTTATGATATAATATTATTTGATGGAACTGGAAAAAAACTTTATGTAAAAATTGGAGACCAAAATCTGAATAATTTATATAAGGATACTTTAACTCCAAATGGAGATTTTACTATAGTTGATAATTCTGTTTACTACAATGGAAAAGAAATAGCATCTGCAGAAGGTAAGAAGTTTTATAAATATACTGATACTGCGGGAAATATACATGACCTAGTAATTGTAGATAACTTTGAAAGATTTTCTGAAATTAATAACTCTAGAATCTATAATAACTATAAGTATAACTATACATTATCTAATTACAAAAACTTAATTGCAAATCAATTTACGTCAGATAATGTTACTTTATCATATTATGATGATTTTGGAGATATTAAAACTAGAGAAATTTTAGATTACAAATCTATAAATCCTCAAGTGCTAATTCAAATGTTAAGTGATAATCAAAATATTAGATTTAGTAATAGAATTATGAAAATCGCTGATAGAAAATATAAAGCGTTTGAGCAAAGTTTAAGATTTGTAGGTACTCGTATTCCTTGTCAGTCAATGCAGTCATTCATGCCAATGGAAGTAGTTCTATTTACTGATAGTGACATAAACGAGGTCTACGTACCAACCAATCAGACATGGTTGCAAGGGTCTGATTATGATAGAGTTACGTGTCATAATAAAACCTCTTTAATTGCTGGAAACTCCTTAGAGACTTATAAACTACAACATAAAATCTAAAAATGATTTAAGTGTGAATGTTTAAAAATTATAAGTATTGGACAATCAGCAGCCGATTCTGAAAAGAAGGGTTCAACGACTATCGAAAGTATACTAATAAAGAAATATTATTAGGAATAAACAAGTAGAGTACATTATTTTATGGAAATAAGAGGATATTAAATTATGGTAATAGTAATTTAATATAAGATATAGTCTGATCTTATACGAAAGTATAAGCTAACAAAAATGATCGATAAAGTTTATATATTAGGTTATTCTATTTCTGATAATGGAAAATTACTTACAAATGCAGAAGATCCAAAAATATCTCCATTCTTAAAACAGGATGCTATAAGAAATGCAATTGTAAATGGTGTATTTGATGTAATACTGAGTCCTAAAAATCAGATTAACCTTACAATGCCTATTACAACATCTCATATGCAAGAACTTGCAAGTAAATCTGTATTAGGAGAAAGTGCAAAAATTATGAATCCTTATAATTCTGCTAGTAAATATTTAATGCAAATTCAAAATATGGTTGGTAAAACTGTAATTGGTAATGTTGCTACAGGATTAAAGAGTTTCTTTGCATTATCTAACTTATATAATACTAGATTTAAACAAGTTTATGATAGTATTGTAAATAGAGATTTTGATACAACTAGACAACTTTTAAGTAGATATTCATTTATTAAAGGTTCTCAACGTAATGGAACAGAACAATTAATTACATTAGCAAATGTAGATTTTTCTATGTTTGAAAATGATCCTGAATGAATTTCTAAATATGCAGTTCCTGCAGATATTGCAAATAATATTATTCAGCTAATAGACTTCCAAAGAAGATTAACTGATAAATCTCTTGATATGGGAGAGTTACTGAATGCTGCAACAGATAATGCTAAGGAGTTAATTCTTAAGAAAATTAATGCAGACTCTAATTGAGTTGATCTTTATGTATATAGTTTAATGCTTGGAGAGGACTTAAGAAGAATTGGAGATTTAATGGTATCTGAAGAAGTTACTAAACTTGTATCGGAATATAATACAAATCTTTGAACAGATCCAATTCCAAAAAATAAAATTCATTTCATTGATCAAGCTATTGAGGATCCTTCAAGATATGCAGTTTATAAACCAAATGCATCTGAAGCTGATATTAAAAAAGCAAATGAGAGAACTGAAATTTTATTTAAAACATTAAAGAAGAAAGCTAAAGGTGCAGAAGAAATTAGAATTCTAGGTAGATTATTAAAAATTAATCAAGGACTTCCTACAGATAAATGAGGAAAGTATTCTTATATTAAGGGAATTGAAACATTTATTAATGATAAGTTTAAAGATGAAATTGGAGAGAAATTTAATCTACTAAAGTTTGCTGCTAATGAAGAATACAGATTACAACAAATTGATAACTATGAAAAAGTTAAGACTACATTTAATATATTAGATGTTATAGCTAGTGTTCCACACTTCAAAGAAATGTTTAATATTCTAAGTGTTGATAATGAAGTTCTTAATCGATTATCAGTTAGAAATCAAGTTGAATCTATTGTTATAGATGAAACTACTCCTAAAAGAGGAAGTAAGTTATCTATAGAAGAATTTAGACAAACTAGAAATAATATTGATGATTTCTTAATTGATTCATGAATTAAAACTAAAAATTTAAGTTTTCAAGTTCCAGTTAATCAGAAATATAAGGTAGAAAATTCTATTTTAATTAATAAAGATGAAAACTTTATAATTAATCTAGACAGTAAGGATAATATTGATTCATTTAGAATGTATATTGAGGATTATATTATTCCTACACTTAAAGAAAAATTACCTGATAATGCATTTATTAAATATTTATGCTTTGGATTAAAAACTGATTCAGAAGGTAAGGAAAGAGGTTTTTATAAACTTCCATTTAATATGATGCAGATAGATAATAGTCAAAAGACTAAAGCTCTTTATGAACAAATCTTACGAGATTTTAATAGTTTAAATAAAGTTACGATTCCTGAATTTGGAGCTCTAAATCCTGTTAATGCCTTCTATTTATATAACTTAATTGTTAATAAAGATGGTTTTGGACAGGCTTCATTAACTCGTTTGTTTGAGGACTTAGTAGCAAGTGGAGATAATTCATTATGAGTTGTTGATTATAATAATTGAATTGACCAACAAAATCCACAAGAACTTGCTAATACATTCCTAAAACGAGATCCAAATGATAGTATGGCAGAAAGAGCAGAAGCAGTACTTATTAATGCAGCAAATGAAAATGTTGAAACCATTGGATTTAAATCTGAAGAAAACACTTCTTTAGATAGAGATTATAATGATTCAACTACAGACACTACTAAACCAATATTAGTATCTGATGGAAATGAACAGTATAGACAAGTAAGATTCAATATTCCTAAAACAGACATATCTGTTGAAGAAGCTTTAAAAATTGCTAAAATTATTGAAGTTGCAGAAACAAAAGCAGATAAAAATAATGAAGAAGTTGTTTCTTACATTGATTTTGACTATTATACGGAATGAGGTATAGCTGAAAGTGTAGCAGAGTTATTTGATGAAGGATATGATCAAAGAATGTATGCTGTAACTAATAAACTAATAGGTGAACATAACATATTAGTAGACGAGTTTAATAATACTAATACATCTTCTAAAAATCTTATATCTAGAACTCTAAAATATATTATCTTTAATTCAGGAGCTTTTGTTAGAACTGATCCAAATCAACTTACTTTATTTAATAATGGACCAACCAAATTCTATGACTTAAAAACTCCAATGTCTACTAAGATTACAGAATTAGTAAAAAATGTAAATTCTTTACAAAATGTAAGATTAGTAACAGATCAGGATGTAATTAATGAAGATACTGCAATTAAAAACGCAAAAGGATTTATTAAAGAAGGAATAATTTATATTAATATTGATAGAGCTACAGATGATACTCTAATTCATGAGTTCTCACATCTATATTTAGCAGATGCCAGAAATATGCATGCCGAGTCTTATTATAAGATTTTAGGTAATATACAAGATACTGAATTATGAAATAGAATGCGACAAAATCCTTATTATAAAAACAAGAAAGGATCTGACTTTGATGAAGAAGTTTTAGCAACTATGATTACAGACTATTATAATAGACATATTAAATCTGATGCAGAATTAGAAATTATAGATGAAATTCTTTCAATTACTAATCCTGAACTTAAAGCTATTATTAATAGTGGAGAAATCATGCCATTCTATGATAGTTTTATTCATGAAAACTATAAACTTAGTCAAAAAGTAGCTACAATCAAGAATAAATTAATGAATGATGATATTATAAAAGAAGATTGTAAATAATGGCAAGAAATTGTACATACGAAATTACGATAAACGGTGAAAAGAAAGTGTTCAACTCCGAAATGGAGTTGGACACGTTTCTTGACAACTACGCTCAAAATATGGTAGTTGATAATGTTGATGCAACACTACAAGTAGATCAACAACAAGTCACTGTAGATAAAATAAGTGAAGCTATAAAAAAATATAAATCACTTGCTACAGAGTTTGAAATAACAAATGAAGACGGAGAAAAGGAAATTGCTCTAAAATTAGATAAATCAATGGGTGTTACTAAGTTCCTTACAACCTATGGAGATCCTTTTGATTTAGCTAAAGTATTAGTTACAAAATTTAATCTTGAAGAGTATCTGAAAAGAGAAAAAGAAAGACTAATGAAAAAAGGCATGACTTCGAACGAAGCAGATAAATATTTGGAGGATCTACAAAAGAGTTGAACTCAACTAACCGATTATGGTACAGAAGTACATAAACTTTTTGAATCTGTAATTAATCCTGAAATAGAATATACTCCAAAATTATTAAATGAAGAGCAAGTATCATTGTTACAAAACCAATTAAGAGATTTTATAGAAGACACTAAAGAAAAATTTGGAAGAGACTGTAAATTCATTACTGAAATACCAATTGTTTCTGAAGATATAGCTGAACCTTATAAAGCAGCAGGATTAAATTCAATTAATGGTAGAATTGACTTATTAATTGTAGATAAAAATGGTAATGCTCATATTCGAGATTTTAAAGTATCTCGAAAAGCAGTAGGAGCTTGAGATGAAACTAGAAATGCATTATTAAATAATGTATGAGCTTCTACTAAAAAATTAAGTGCAGCATATCAGTTAAACTTCTATAAAGCTATGTTAGAACAACAAGGTATTAATGTAGCTACAGTAGGAATTATTCCTGTTAAACTTGATATTGATTATAAAAAAGATAATTCAGGAAATGATAATTTATCTCAAATTGATAATTTATCGAGTGTATACATTGATTCTGATAATATTATAGTAAATCCATCTAATACAATTGGAAAATATTATGATAGAGTTAGAGAAATTATTCCTATTAGACGTTTAACAGATTCATTTGATATTATTAAAACTATTGAAGAACCTATGAGTAAGTTCTTTCCTAATTATGAACTATCTTCAAAAGTTCAAAGAAAGAACGCAAACTTTAAGTTTTATAAAGAAAAAATCGTTCAATATATTAGTTCTTCTGCTCCTGAAGCAGGATATGGAAAATATAGATTCTGAAATGAATATAAACCTAAAGATTCTGTAAAAAGTAGGTGAGAATATGCTCAAACGGAAGAAGAACTTGATAAAAAGTTAGAGGACTATATAAAAAGTATTAATGAGCGACGTGGAAATGAGTTAGCTGATATTGCTCAGGATATTATAAATGTCCAGCAGGGATCGATGGATATTAACGATATTGCAAAGGATAATCCATATAAAGGAGACTTTTTACGTAGACATATTGAAAAATATATTGAAGGAGAATGGCAATTTGAAAATAATCCATCATTTATTTCTGCAGGTTTACTAGTATTTACAAAAAATAAAGTATTAGAAATAGTATCTATTACAAATAATGTTACTCATCAAACAGTTAAACTTGAAAAGGGAACAAATATTTTAGGTTCAACAATAGCTAATCGAGATGTTGATGAACATAAAATAATGTCTGCGACAAATGGAAATATTGACTTAATTAAAGTAATGGCATTACTAAATAGCGATGCTATTAAATATGAAAATTATCGAATTAATAAAATTGAAAGTATTAATATTTGGCAACAAACTGGTTCAGAGCAATATTTTGATAAGTTATATGATAACTTTGTAGAATTATGTAGAATACACAATGTTCCTATAAATCTTAAAAGATCAAACTTTAGTTCAACTCTTGAATCTGTGGTAAGTACAATTACTGATATATGTGGTCCTGAAAAACTAAAACATATTGGAAATTGAGCTGTTACATTTAGTGCCGATGATGTTATTAAAGGTGGAGAATTTCTAAAAAATAGAATGGAAGAGCTTAGGAAACTAGATAACGCTCAGGGATTGCGTAAAGCAATACATACTGGGCAATGAAATTTTGATGATCCTTTACAAACTTCCTATATGTTACTTGGAAAAGCTCTTAACAAAGTAAGAGGATATGAAGTTTATATTGAACCAGACCCTGCAAAATGAGTTAGTGTAACAGGTAGTTTTCACGCAGGAACTAATATTACAAGTATTAATAATTCTCCTTCATTAACAGCTCAAGAAGTTGGACGTATTGTTGCAGTAACAGAAACTAAGATACGTAGACAAGAATTAGCTTGGGATTCTAAGATTAGAAAAGTATTTAAGGAATTTTATAAATTTAAAGATCAAAACCGTTTAATAGGTGGAGAAGTAAAATATTTTGATAATCTATTTAGAAGAGATGAAAATGGTAATATTACAAAAGATTTTATGTTAAAAGACATTAATGATAGTTCTTTAGCTAAAGAAGAAAAAGCGTTAATAAAAACATTTACAGAAATTGTAAACCAACTTCGTTTTGAAGGAAATCCTGGACGTTATCAACAAGCAATAGAAGACGGAACTTATTATCAAGTTCCTGTAACTATTGGTTCTATGAAGTCTCAATTCCATAATAAAGGTTTTAAAGAAGGTCTTAAAATGGAGTATCAAGAAGTTACTAATATGTTAAGGCTGTTTGAGGAACAAATGAAGGATTTTGATCTTGCTAAAGATGCGCAAAGAGTATATAACAAATTTAAAATTGGAAATGATACCCGAGAGCAAATTATATCAAATCATGGAATAAATAGTCTTGAAACTCAACTCGAAGATTTATTAAGAAGCTATATTCATGCATATGTTGCAGAAGCAGAATACAATGATATTATTCCTCAAATTCAAGGAATTAAAATAGCATTACAGTATAATCAAGCAATGTATGGACAAGAAGCAGAAAACTTACTTGAATTTCTTGATAAGTATCTAACAGTTAATATCTATAATAAACCTATTATGGATAAAGGTTTACAACCTGTTTATAAAACTTTAGCTGCAATTAAGAAATTTACTACTGCTACTGCTTTAGGTCTTAACTTAAGATCTGGACTTCGAGAAATGATGCAAGGTATGTGAATTCATATTAGTAGAGCTATGACAAATGCTTATGGAAAAGATCAATTTTCTGGAAAGGATTTAGCTGAAGCTTGAGGAATTATCTTTAAAGATAGTCCAAAGCGTATTGCTACTTTAACAAAAGTTGAAGCTTTAAATGCAGACTTTGGTATGGCTAATATGGACGCCGACATAGTTCAAAAAGAACTCAGTCAATCTCGTAATGGTATTAAGAACTTTAATTCTGATATGTTATATGTTTGTAATAGAGCTCCTGATGTATATCATAGAATGGGCTTATTAATTGCAAAAATGATTCATGATGGATGCTGAGAAGCATATAGTTTAAATTCAGATGATGAATTAGTATATGACTTTAAGAAGGATAAACGTTTTAATGTGTTTACTGCTGCAGGAGCTGATGTAAATTCTGAAGCTTATAAGAGACAAGAAGGATTATATGAAGCTTATAGACAGCAATTCAATCAAGAAGGATGAAATATTGAAAAAGGACAACCGTTACCTAGAGCCTATACTGTTAGAGAAGCAACAAGTATTAAGTCTTTTGCAGAACTTTGTTTTGGACACTATGATAAAAATACTCAGATGCTTGCTAAAAGTATGTTTATGGGAGCTATGATGTTACAATTCCGTACATTCCTTTCTGCTAAACTTGAACAATGGATTCTTAAACCTGGAACTTATGATCAAGGTAAGTTTGTAGAAAAATTTGATGAAAATGGAGTTCGTTATGTAATGATTCAATCAACAGGAGAAAATGGGTTACCTACTACAAGAGTTGATCTTGAAACAAATGTAAAAGAAGGAGAAACAGCTACTCCTTATGTAGAATGGCAAGGAAGATTTATTGAAGGTATTGCTTATTCTATGATTGATTTTCTAAAAGCTATAGGTAAAATGGATTATAATGAATTTAAAGCATTATGAGCTAATCCAACTAAAAAGGCTAATTTTTATTTATTCTTAACTGATTTAATATTTATGAGTCTAATAATGTGGATGATATATGCAGTATTCCTTTCAGAAGAAAATAAAGAAGAATTAGGAGCATTAGGACACTTAGGAGCTATGGCTTTATATACATCATTTCAAGATGGTCCAATTCAAAATATTGTTGCACAATTTGCAGGAGACTTAAATCCACCTGCATACTCTATTATTAAGAATATTGTAAATCAAAGTACAGCTGTTATTACTGGAGATAAAAATCTCTGGGAAGGAGCTACAAGTACATTTGGATTTATGAGTGATCTTAAGTATATTGGAGATAAATTAGATTAAAAAAATAACCTCTATCCGCATAAGCAGATAGAGGCAAAAGAAATCCCCTTACTCGCAATTAAGCAAGTAAGGGGATTTTTCATAGAAGTAAAACAATTTATTTTTTAAAGATCAACACCTGGTAATATTATATTTTCGCTCTTAGAATAATCAATAAATATATGCCAAACAAAGAGTCCGTTTTCAGTTATACATGAACCAACATATAATTTATTACTAGCATCAAAAGCTTGACCAGTACCAATTATATAAACATCAACCTCTATTGTTGATTTATCATCTGTATCTATTATAGCTCAAATTGTAGGTGTATTTCTTTGGCTATCAACATATAAAATTTCTGCACTACTAGGTAACTTAATCGTTTGAGGATAAGTAAAATCTAGAGGATATTTATATATAATTTTATTCATTATTTCTTAGCTTTTTTACCGCCATTACAAATGGTACAAGTAGAAGTACCTGATTTCTCTCCAATATTAAAAACACGAATAAATTTTCCGTATTTTTCATCTTGAAACTCATGTGTAATTTTATTATCTGCGCAGTTTTTACAAAACTTAATTTCAGTAGCCATATACAATATTTTTACATTTATTAAATAATTCTTTTAATGTACCATTATTTACTAACGATATATCAAATTTATGTTTTTTATAAAGAGTATCTAGTTCTCTTTCTGAAGAATGTAAACCTATACTACAACCTTTTCTTGTTACATGAATAATAAAGGTATTGTATTCTTTTACTACTTCATTTTCAATTGCAAATCTTTGATCTGCAATTACAATATTACTTTTATTTCCACTTTGAAGTGTTGAATATATTCATAATTTATCTCCAAAATATTTACGCATTATATCTGTACCAAAATATTGTAATATTTGTCTAATAGATAAATTATATTCTATAGCTAAATTTCTATTTTCTTTTTTTAATTCTCTAGCAAATACTTTATCTGTAGGTTCGTTTCCAAAAGTTTTTACTCTACTATCGTAAAGTAAAAACTTCTGAAAATCAAAATGATAATATTCTTTAAATTCTCTATCATCAAACTTACTCTTATCTACATTCATCATAATAGATAACATTTCCTTTAGTTTATCTGCATAATGTACTATCTTTCAACGCTTTGAAATCATAAACGGTACAGGAGTAAAATTTAATGCAGAAGCAATATTATAAGAATGTAAACAAGTTGGAGTATTTAATAAATAGTTTAGATATTTAGCAACTTCATCTTTTCCACTTCCTTTAAAACCTTGAATAGCTATTATATTTTTCACTTATTCTAATGTAAAATCGAAGTTCATAGGTATAGCATCAAGTTGCGACTTATGTTCAGCCCATTTCTTTTCAAAACTTTTCTTGAGTTTGTCTATAACTATCTTTCTAGCCTTTTCTTTATCTGCATCATTTGTACTACTTTTATAAAGTTTATTTATAATATTATCAGTAATGCCACTATAAACCTCTCTTTCAGAAATTCCTAATGTATTTAAAATTTGTTGAAATCCTACACTTTTAAAAGCAGAATTACTTGTAATAGTATTCCAGTTACTCATAAGTAGAATACCTACAGAACAAGCTGAATCTGGAATATTATATCCAGAGAGTAATTTAATACCCATACCTACAACAGTAGGATCTTGAGAACCTAACATTCCAGATAAAGATTTAAGATCGTCCTCTGTAAGATTAGATAAATTATTACTTACAAATTTATCTAATTCTGTATCATATATTACTTTCATATAATTATTTAAAATATTATTAACTTGCTCATACTCTGAATTATCTGTAAAGAAACAGCATTTACCTGAATAAAATAATGTACAGTCTGCAGGAATAATTCCCTCAGCCATTACTGCTGAAGCAAACTGTTCAAGAGGATCTGAAGAGCTAGTATTTATCGCTTTATTAATAAAGTTGTTTAAGTCTTTAGTAGAACTACTTTGATAACAAGCTCCAGGTTTATGATCAATTAGATAATAAGTATCTTCTGATGGAGAATAATATAATTTAATGTTTTTATCCCTTGGAGCACCTCCTGAACTATATTTAGGCGTATATACACTATATTCTACTTTTGGCAATATACAAACATCTGCTTTTGCAGCAGTTAAACTACGTTTTATAGTGGTAGCTTCGCTTAGTTTAAATCGAGGATATTTAGATTTAGGATCAAAATATACTCTTTTCACTCCAGCTAAACTTGTTAAAGTTTTAGAAGAAATGATAGTTTCTATACTATCACTATCTCCTAAATACATACCAAATACTTTTTCTGCACAAAAAGGACTAGTATAATAGCAATCGTCTCCAATATGTTTTTTACTCCCATTAACATCATAAACAACAATCATATCTGCAAGGCAAGTGTTACTTATGTTGTTATAACAGTAACCATTATTACTATTTCCTTGTCTTCTATAATAGTCGCAAACAACTATTCTTAATTTTGTATTACTTAAATTAAATAACATATTATATTAACTTTCTAGCTACTTTAGGATTCAATAATAATTTATTACATCTTGTAGGATGATTTTTTTGGAGAGTTTTAATTAAACTGAAAATCAAATCCTCAGAAAATAACATCTTATCATGCTCAATAATTTTAAGAATTCTATCAACAGCTACTTCTGTTTTACTACCTTTTGTATCAAAATATAGATTTACAAAATTACAGAATCGAGTTGTTAAAACTGCAGCAATATCTGCACGATAGTTAGTACCATCATATACTTGTTTTGCTAATTCTCCTTTAACATAATCCCAATCTTTATTTAACATTGTATCTGGGTCCATTAATTTATCTAACTTATTAGCAATAAATGTAGTAAATAAGTTTCCAATAACGTTTTCTTTAGAAGTAAAACAACCTTGAGCAATATTAAGAATTAAACCTAAAGTATTAGTATCTGACCAATCTTTAAAACCTGAAATAGTATTTGCAAAGGTTACTAAACTTCGAGGATTAACTTTTTGTACTCCTCCCTCCTTGTTCATAATCTCAGGATAAGATAATACGAAATTGATAAAACGACCATCAATACCCTCTTTCTCAGCCCAACGAGCCCATACATCTTTATCAAAACCTAATTCGAAACTAATATATCGAGTCTTTTGGGCATTATCCATAGAATTAACATTATAATCACCATTATCAGGATTTGATGTTAATATAATTGTACAATTAGGAGGAAGACTCCATGAAATATATTCTCCTCGGTCAATAAGCTCCATGGTAGCTTGTATAAATCTAGGCATTATTGTTATCGTATAGGCTCTTTATCCTATACTTCTACGTCTTTTCTTAGGTTATAACGTAGTTCAGACTATATCTTCACTATATAAATAGTGTAGCGCACTCGTGGTACTTTACCATCCATTCCTGGACTCCATGTACTAGTCGTTGAACTTTCTAATTATTACTAATTAGCTTAGCTGCTGATTGACCTCCTCAGGCTTTTCCAGCAATTCACGCTATTTTATGCGGACCTCTAGATTTTATACTTTCATTTATATCCTCCTGCAGTAAGATTTTTTCTTATAGCGCGAGATATATTACAAATTTTTAGTTCTTTTTCAGCATCTGTTTTAGAATCTCACTCTTTAATAAAAACATTATCAAGTGAATATTGAATAACAGGTATTTTCTTATATTTCTTTTTTAGTTTAGAAAGATTTTCTTTTAATTCAAATGATCATCTATATCCACCAGCAGTATAACTACGATTATTACATACACTACATATTGCAGTAGTATCTTGGTTAGTAGATATAGCTGCATCTGTTATCGATTTATAACTTTGAAGATATTTTCCTTCTAAACTATACTGATATACCATTTTTATATTAACTGGAGAATGTGTCTCATAATATTTCTTTTTAGAGATACTTATTCTATGTTTATATTCTTTATCTCTAATGATATTCTCAGGGTCTAAAATATGATTTATATAAGGTTTAATACTATTTATATAGTATTTTTCTCTACTAATTCTATTTTCCTCAAGACAAGTTTCTATAACTTCAAAATAAATATTATCAATGCCATACTTGTTATACAAATTTTGCATAGTATGATTGTGATGTTTATTTTGTTTTAAAGTAATTAGATGTTGTCTTAATCTATGCTGAATATTTTTTGAACTTCCTATATATTCTTTATCGTGGATCTTTATTTTATAAATTCCACAAACTTTTTTATAAACTTTAATCTTTTGTAATGTTAGTTTTTCCATATTTTTAAATTTATATCAAAGATACTAAATTTATTCAGGGAAACAAAACTTTACAATATATTTTTTAATCCGCACGATTAAAGTCATCAAGAATTAAAATTGTGCCATTTTCATTTCGAGAAGTAGGAACCCATGCAGGAAGAGCGTATCCCATTCGAGATATATTATCTTTAATTCTATAACCCTCTGCAATATAAGAATCTAGTACATCTGCAGATACCCAAAGACATTCCTCATCCTTAATTACTATTTCATTTTCTACAACAGGCATTCCATCATCATCAAGTCTAGGACGCTCTGTACAAACATAATACTCTTTAATTGGAAAACCAATAAGATCACCTAATTCCTCTAACTGAGAAAGATTAAGTTTAATACAGTCCATTCCTCTTTCTTGAGCTAACTGAATGATAGCAGAAGTTTTACCTAAACCAGATTCACCTACTACTTCAATTGCAGTAGTCTTTTTATGCTCATTATATAATCGTTTATTATTATCAATAATATAACTAGCTAATGTTTTTAATTCTTCAATATTAATTGTATTTATATTTTTCTTCATATTTTATGGTATAAAAATAGTATGTCCTGGATATTTTTGGGTTTTATGCCCATTACTTGTAATAACCCACATCATTTGTCGCATAGGTTTGAATGTGTCTAATGGAGCATAACCGTCAGTAAAAAATACTAAGGTAGTATATTTATTTAGATTAGCGTTATAATAATCTATTACAGGTTTAAAATCTGTACCTCCTCTACCTGTAATTTTTCCATCAAACTTTCCTTTATATTCATATATTTTATGAATATCGGCATCACATTCTACAATAGTTACCATAGACCCAGTTTTATATATGTGATAGATTTCACTAAAGAAATCTTGTAATTCTGAATCACTTACAGATCCAGATGTATCAATTCCAACAAGAATATGTTGTTTATGCTTTACTTTGATTCCAGCACTTCCAACAAATCTATTAGACTCTTTTCGAAGAGATTTTTTTGTATACGTTTTAAATGAATTTCCTAATAATCTTCGGAAATACATTTTCCAATTAAATATAGGAGGATCTACTTTAAATAATGCATCAATTATTGATTGAAATTCTCTTGGAATGCTACCTCTACTTTTAGTAGTAGCTGTAGCTGCTTCTTTTAATTGATGCTCAGTTTGATTTTGCATTAATTTTTTTCCTGCTTCATCAAGATTTTGATATTCTTTCCAAGACTTATGATCATCAGCTCCTCCACTAATTCCATCAAGACCTTGTATTGTGCCTCTATTCCCACTACCTGATCCTTTCTGTCCAGATTGAGAATTTTTTTGTGCATATTTTATTAGCTCTTCATAATAATATTTTGCACCTTTGTCCTTTTCTAAGTTTTTTACTAAATCAGGATATTTATCTTTTAGTTGATCCCACATATTATCAGGAACATCTTTTATATATTGATCACAAACTAAATCGCAAGCAATATTGAATAGTTTGTGGTCACTAATTCGAAGTTCTGATTCAATAAACATGTGGTTAAAACATATATGAATTAGCTCATGTTTTAATAAACCTAACTGCTGATTGTCAGTTAATTTATCTCAGTAATTAGGATTTATAACTAGTTTAGAATTTACTCCATTTCTAGAAACACAAGCTGTATCTACATATGTATCAGATATTTCTTTATTTAAATTAAGAAGAAAGAGCCCATAAAAGGGCTCTCTAATCATTAATTCTTTACATGCTTTAATGAGTTGCATATCTTAAATTTTTTAATCTTCATGTGGAAATTTATCGATTTTTTGACATCTAATATTAGATAATAAACAACCTAAAGCTTTAGCTTCATCATCGTATCCACTATATATAACTATACCTTCTTTATTTCATACAGTTACAGTATTTGTTTTAGAATTTCAATCTGCATAAAGATGTCTAAAAGAATGTTCTTGTTCTTCATCTATATGATCATACTGTACTGTTTCTTTATAATGGCTCATTTTAAATATAATTTTTCTCCTTAAACTGTATATACAGTTTATCTGCTAGTTCTGCTGCTTGAGGATGAGCTCCTATTGCTCCATATAATGGACTACGTAACTTAAAGAATCCTTTCCATTGTTCAAGAGTTCCAGTCATTACTAACTCTGTTTTGAGAGAATTTGGAAGTATAGAACGAGCTTGTTGAGGAACCCATCCTTCATTTAATAGTCTAAGATAACATTTTTCTGATTCTTCTAAAGAAGATAAGAAATTAAAATAGTTTGGAGACTTCTCAATATATCCAAAATCTTTATTTTGAATATCTGCTCCTACGCGATACCCAATGCCATCATGCCAATAACTTTGTCCTTCTGGAATATTTGTCCAATAAGGAATAATAAAAGTAAGCTCACTTCCAAACTTATCTTTGCTATAATTACAGTACAATTAGTTAATGTTCAAGCTCTTTATCTTGAACTCTCTGAGTTTCCTCAGAGTATCGGACTATATCATCATCCTATAAAGGATGTCCAGCACTCGTGTTTGAATTATATTCTACACTAAAATACTCTAAGCCATCAAGAATTGTACTAATCTCTTTACAAGTTTTATTCCAATCTCTATTGGCTATATATTTGTCCCAAAATTCCTGCAATACAGGACATTCAAAAATTATTTTAGACATAGTTTCATCAATTAGTCTCTGAACCTTCCAGAGTTGTTAACCTCTGGCTTGGCTGCTGATTAGCATGATTTAATACTTTTCTACAAAACTCGTATAATTGTTCCATTGTCATAACATGTTTACTTAAGTTAGCTTGATAAGTTACCCATTGAACATTACCTTCAATATACCCTTTAGAGGAGTCTATTCTATCAAGAGAAGCTTCTTCTATATTAGGGATATAATCCCCAGTAATAGCACAAATTTGTTTTTGTTCTTGAAATAGATTCCATAAGTATTCTATAGAAACCTCAAAAACATAAGCTCTCTTTTCAGCAGACCTCTTAAGCCTAGTATATTCAGTTTTAGTAAGTTCTCCAACTTCTCCATTTTTCTTTCTAATATTTTCCATATTCTCTTTATGAGCACATTTTTCACATTGAAAGTCCCTATCTTTATAAAGAAGTTCTATAGGTAACTTATAGGTTTCAGTCCCACAATCACATCTAACTTTGTAATAAGCAGTAGAATTTTTGTATATTGGACCTTCTAGTATAGTCCAATGTTTGTATTTACTTCCTACTTTTAAAATTGTGGTATTTTTCCTTTTGGCACAGGATTTACAGCTAGAACTCCTTCCAGTTCTAAGGGCTGAGGCATTAACTTCTCCCATATAGCCACATTTACACTGACATAATACATATCTACTTTTATTCTTTGATAGAACATTTATATTTGTTACAGTCCAATCTCCAAATTTATCACCTACGTTAATATCCATTTTTCTCATAGCTTAAAAATTTTATATTTATTACTGTAACAAAGTTAATGATAAATTTGGATATATCCAAACTTGTAGAAAAGTTTAATAAATTTTAGCCTTCCAGCAATTCACTGGGTTATGCATAAATAATTACTTATTTAAGCCGCCATTGTTTCTTGACGGGTAGATTCCTGAGCAAAAGAGAATACTCTATGTCTTACAAATTCATGAGATACACCACGATCACAAATAAACTTTACTGTAATTCGTTTTTCATGATATTCAGTAGGTTCACAGAGATATTTTAGATCATCAAGCCAGTTATTTTCTACTAATACTCTAAGATTAGTGGTGACATAAATCGTATTTCCATTTACACTTCTTTGTTCATGACAAACCGAATAGTTATTATCGCCATATTTAAATAAATCATTGTATTCTTCTTCCTCTCCGTCTTCTGGTTGAATAAAAGGATTATAAAATTCAGAATCAGCTTTTAAATATACAGTACCATGTTCTAGCATAGCGCCATGACCAGATTTGATCATTCTATCGACAAATCCTTTAGCAGAATCAGGAGTTATTTTATCTTCTGATTTATAACAAGTTCTTCCTGCGAGTTCAATTTGTTTATAAATACCTTCAAGTCCAGATTCCTGTTCTATAATTTCAAAATAAGGTTTAATTAGCTTCATATTTTTCAATTTCTTTTTCTAAGTCAGATTTTGAAATACTTCCAACATGTCTTCAAACTTCTTTATCATCTTTTAATAAGACTAATACAGGAATATTTCTAATCTTATAATTAGTAAGTACTACAGGATCTGCTTCGTCTACGTCTATATCTTGTATATCAATTTTAGATTTTAATTCTTCTAAAATAGGAGCCATAGCTCTACATGGAGCACAATAAGATGCTCCGAATTTCAATAATTTTAACATAACAATTTTTTTATTTTATATACAGTAATTCCCAAAGCAGTAGAAGCATGCTTTAATGATTGATAAGTAATTCCATTAATAGTAACTAATTTTCCTTTATGTACAGGTTTTTCTGATATAGCGTCATCAGTATATTTAAATATATAACCGTTACAAGATTTAACCTTACCATTTAAACATGCCCCAATTCTTCAATTTGGGAAGTTTTTTTGGACTTTTCTTCTAGATGGCCATTTTTTTATTAAATTCATATGTAAATCATATTGATTTACTGCTTTTGTAGAAACAGAGATAATAGGATCTTTTTTAGAAGTTTTATTATAACTAAAAATAAATCCACAAGCAGTTTTAGTTCTGTAATTTGGATTACAACAGTTTGTAATAGTACTTTGTGTGACTTTGTAAAATTTTGCTGCTTCCGTAGCTGAAGTTCATTCTTTTAAAAACTTACCTTCTAAAGTGTATTGGTAGACTTTTTTAGAAGTATCTACTACTGCAGCTAACCCTCCATCTAGAATATTATAGCATTTACCTCCATTTCTATACTCAGATATTAAGTTTTTTTCATATCTTTCTGCCTCTTCTTGTGTTAAGTTAGAGAAAAGTATTTCATGTTTGAAATTATCCCATCCATACTTTTGTATAGCTTTATAAAAATATGGATTTCTTTTATATCCAGAACCGTTACTTCATCTAATTACTGGATTTTGTTTAGTTATTCCAATATAAACTCCTTTGGAAGGACTTGTATGTTTATAAACGCATCATTTGTTATTTTTCATAGTATATTATTTTTAATGTAATTTGATGTTACAAATATATAAATTTATATTTAAAACACCAAATTACATTAAAATTTTATATTTTAGAATAAGCTCAATTGCTTATGTTTAAATAAATATACTATCTTTTGAGCAGACGCAATATAAAATGGATAATTAATATTATTTGGAATCTTTGTCTTATCGTCAATAGTATTCATAATTGTTACTCCAGAATCAGTTAACAACTTGATATAATTATATCGACGACCATTACTATCAATTTTACACTTATATAACCAAGGACCATCAGTAGAAATATAATAACGATTAATTCTTTGAATAATTTTACCATCATATTCAACAGAATAATCTTTACTTACTTTCTGATAAGTAATAAACTTATTAATGTCTTTACATCCTCGAATTGTCTCTTCAACAGGAATTCCGTCAGCTAAACATTTGTTAATAGCTTCAGGTATAATAGTAGCATCCATACCTTTACCAAGTTTAACTTTATCAATAAACATTCCTTTAGTTTTTAACAAATCAGGATTTTTAGTTTTAGAATATCCTTCTTTAATTGCTAAATAATCATTAATTGCAAATTGGAACATAGCTTCAAAACGATCTTCTTCAAGATTAAGTTTAGTTAACTTTTCCCAATCTTTACAAACATCTTGAAACTCCTGCTCTTTATTTTTTGGGCGCAGAACAAATAAGCCATCAGTGTTAGCTTGAACAATTTTACAACCTATTGCAATTAATCGTTCGGCTAACATTAATAATAATAATTGTCCGTTAATTCTAATTTGCATAACGGTAAACGGACTATAACAAAAGTTGTGTTCATTTTGCAAATTTCCACTTAATCCGTTAAGAGCAAGTTTTAATGTTTCATTTTTTATTTTATTTCCATTATGTTTAGCCTCAATACGCTCATTTTTAATTTGGGAATAAACCTCAAGGAATTCTCTACCAAGATGTTGAGGATAAAATTCATGTTCAATTATCATACTCGGATATAGAGAAGCTACATCTATGTCACTGAGTATCTGATCATTAGAAGGTATAACTTCTTCAGGTTTATTTACTGTATGAATCCCTCCCACGCCCACGCAATATTCTAATCCATCTAGTATAAAATGTTTTTCATAACCTTTTCTACCAGGTGAAACAGTTTGACTTTTCATATCTTTTAGAACTTCTTGGAGAATCGGTGTATCAAACTTAACAATTGGAAGAATAACTTTACTTAGATCAATCATATCACAAGGAGAACGTAAATCCTTGATTTGATTTCAAGTTTGACCTGTTTTCTCAAGATATTTTTGAGTAATAATCTTCATTCCAATGTTTACACCATCTTTATTTAATACTTTTACTCCATATTCATCTTCGATTGCTAATCGTAATTCTATATCCTTTTTACACCGATTTAATAATTCCTCAGTAGAATCAACATCGTTAATATTATATTTTATCATATTAGGAATTTCAGATGCAGGAAGTCAGGTTTGGAAATCTCCTTCATATTCTTGAACATTATGAAATTGCATAGTTACTTGCATTTCTTTTAATCCCACTCGCAATTTTTGAGAATATAACATTGTAAGCAAATCCAAGGTTTCAAAATAAATTTTATATTTCCATTTACTCCAAGAAGTAAAGTTACTATCTGTAGATCTAATAATTTCATTACTAAGATTATATAAAGATTTGCAAACACTAAGATAATCAAGTGTTGACAATTTCTTATGATAATCAATAATATAATTAATTATAGGATTATCATAATGTAAATTATTATATCCACAAAATATTTTATCTGTAAAGAATTGTAGATCTGTAGTATAGTTTTTTGCTCAAATGCCATCTTGAGGTTCTTCTTGAATAGTTCAAAAGAAATCAACTAGTTTTAGAAGATCATTTCGTCTTTCAGAAATTTCAAAATATAAATATTCTCCTGTTTCAGAATTTTTTACTGTACAGTGAAATACATTTGGAAATATCTCAATATCATAAACATATACAGTTTTACCTCGGATTAACATTCTATTATTTCATATAATTTATTAAAATTTTCTTCCATTAACCAGAATTCATATCCATTCCAGTTAATATAATAACCTTTGACTCATTTATTTTCAGGATGTTGTAACTGAATTTTCTTAATTCTATCATAAAATTCATATTTAGTCATAGGTTCTACCTCTACATCAAAATTCTTAACTCGAGCTTTCATTAAAACGTTCCTTAAGGTTTACCTCTTTACATATCCATTCTCCATTTTTATGTAAATAATGATACTCAATCATTATTGGATCTAAATTATAGTAATCTTCTTCAGTTGGAGATATAATTGCGCCAGATCCATCTGCATAAAAACTTGTTATATCTAAATCTGTTCCTAAACAAGATATATCTCCATTAGCAATTAGTTCAATAATATCGTTTATATCATTCCAATTATCATGTAGAGTTTTCCCAACACCTTCTGGATATCCATCAAAATGACAATAAATTGAACTAACACTACCATATGGATTTATCATTCCTATTCTAGATCTAGTGGACATAAGATTGTAGTATTAGTGTTAAATACAATAAATTTTCCTGTAGAACTATATTATTGAGTAAACACAATTTATTGTATATCTGGATATAAATATTATATATTCTTAACATTTCTTTAACTTTTTTAATCAATCCTCTTCTACAAAGTATGAAGAAGGGCCATACTGATCAATTCAACCTTCATCATTAACAAGATGCGCATGACAATCAAAATCATCATAACTCATTAATTCTTGAACTTCAGGCCACTCAATAAGTATATATTTCATATTATATTTCGTCTAATTCTTGTTTTAGTAGCTCAGGATAATATTTTCGATAAAATATACGTATTGTATCTTCACCTACTTGTAAATCCCTATTTTTATCCCGTTTAACAGCTTCTTTATATGGAATAACTATTTCCTTATATTCAATATTTGCATCGAAATTTGAGGCAATTTCTTCCCATTTAGCCCTAGTTTTAGGGTTAAGATTAGTAGCATCAATTATAACGTTATAACCTTGCTCTAAAGCAGAGGTAATAGTTGTTTCCTCAAGAGTATTAATTAACTTTTCCCGAGACGGAATCCAATAATCACCGCACATAAGTCGGAGATCGTCCCTATTCACCCGAATCCAAGTAGACTTTCCCTTCACGAACTCTTTAGACCACGAAGTTTTGCCACTAGCTGGAGGTCCAACCATTACAATTATTGTTAATTTATTTTTTGTCATAAAATTGCTTTATATACATAGGATGGACTTCTGTTAGAAAAGTACTTAAATCTTTTTGGTACTTATTTTTCATAAGTTCTTCAAGATTAGATTCTCTAGAAAACACATCTGGACGATTTACTTTAAACTCTCTAAGAATTTGTAATGCCCAATTAACTTCTATATACTTTTCTAAAGGAGTAATACTAGGATCTTTAATAATATAATTTCTAAACTTAACTAAATCAGGTTTTACATAAACATTAAGATATTCTTTTATCTTTCCTTTTTTATTAAGTGTAGAACATACATATGGTAAAAGATCCCCACAATCAGTTCTTTGAAACCAATCTTCAAAAGAAAAATATAAACAATGTTTTTCTTTATCATATTTGGTTTTAATGTTTCCAATGATAACTAAAAGATCAGTTTCAAAAAGAGAACAAGGAATTTTATAAATATACTTAATATCCTTGTTCTCTTTTAATTCCTTAATCTCTTCTTTATTCATTAGGTTTTATAACTCTAGGATGTGCTTCAATAGATGAAAGTTCACAAGGAGCACTTTCTAATAAATCATTATAAAATTCCTTATATGTATTATATATTTCTAATTTAACTTTTTGAAGTTCTTCAAAATCTAAATCAGATACTTCAAGAGCAATACTAGTACATGGATACGCTCCAAATACAGTATCTTCAAAAGTACGATATATAATTATCCTAAATTTTAAGTTATCTGATTCAAAAAGATCTTCTGTAATATCGCTACATGGATAAGAATGATAAGATCTATCATCTTTTTCAGTCCATTGAATTCTATATCGATAAGCGTTATCAGAAGTATGATAATACATATATTTATTACCTATAGCTTTTGGAGTTAGATCGAATATACAATGTCGAAAAAGTTGATCAATTTTTTCTTGAGATAGGTTAAACGGTTGTTTCATTTTCTTTTTGTTTAGTTTGTTCTTTAATTACTTTATCAAAATACTTAAACATTTCTTCCTGAGGAAATAATGTTTGAAGTTGATCAAGTGTAAGTGCTGTATCTTTATTAACTAATTCTGAATATTTATCTGATACAAATTCAAATAATTCCTCAATAGTAGCAAATTCATTTACAGAATCATTTAAAATAAAATTCCATATTTTTTCAGAAACATTCTCTCCAAAATACAACGTTAAAGCTATATCAAGAGCATGTTCTAAATAATACCACATCTCACTACTTCTAATATCAAAACCTAGTCTTTCAAAATTCTCTGCTTCATTTAAAGCAGTACGATAACTTGAAATTAAATCTTTAAGTTGCTTTAATGTAAGTTTCATTATAAATCAGTTTTATCTCGTAGACTTTTGAATACTGGAAGATTTGGAACTGCATTTTCTGTTGCAGTATATCCAAAATACTTTACTGTACCCATTTGTCCTATTAATTTGTCTATATTTTCTCGATATCACTTCTTTAAAGCTCTATCTCCCATAGGCTTAGCTTCAAATGGATATCCGTCCTTTGTTTTCATATTAAAAACAAAATCCTCTTCTCGAAGGCCATCAGTCATTCCAGTTATTTCAAATTCATCATCCTGGAACATTTTTACTTTTAGCATTCGCTTATCTCGAGCTCCACATTTATATTTTTCATTTGGATCTCTAATAACTAAACCTTCATAACCTTCAGATATATACTGATTATGAAGTTGAACAATTGCATCCTTTCCAGATACACTTTCATGATTAACTACTACAACTCTATTAGGAATAATAGAACTTAAACTCATACATTTATCTAACTCAGTTAGAATTTTTAGTCTTTCCTGAAAAGTTTTAGTTTCATCAACTATATCATAAACATAATATTGAAGTTCTTCGTGTTTTTCACAAAGATCTTGTAATCTAACAATTCCACTAATATAAGATAGAGGCTTTCCATGAATATATAATTCTCCATCTAATACTACATTTGGATTATTATTAAAAAATTGATTTAAGAATGTATTCTTACGAATATAAGTTGTAGGAGTATCATAATCTTTACCTCCTCTAGAAGAAGTATAAACTTCCTTATCCTTATAATACATTAGACACCTTACTCCATCTAGCTTAGTTGAAGCATATCATTTATTGTCTAATATATTTTGTTTAGATTTTGGGAGACTATCAACACTAAGAGCCAACATAGGCTTTAAGTTTCCTTTTGCGTCGGTATTCTGTTTAGGAACTTTTAAATCTACTTCTGATTCATCTGTTATATCTTTTATTTTAAGTTCCTCTTGAGATTTATACCCTTTATCTAAATAGCTATTGCATAAGCTATTATATTGTAATTCAGCTTGTTCTTTGACAGTTCTTTTAACTTTACCTTGTTCAATAGTAACTAAAGGTCGTTTAACCATTTTTCCATTCAATACGCCAGTTTCTCCAGTTATTGAATAGAATTTTTCATTCGATTGAATATCAGTATGTTCATTTAAATTTAGTTGAACTACTCGAATCTTATTATTATTGTCTCTTTTAAAGAAGTAATTTGTCATATTATCTTTGATATAAATATATATCATTAGTAGTTCGAGATAAAGCTACATATTGTAATTGTCGTAATTCCTCAGGATCTGTACATTGCAAAATATTTTCCATATCAACTAATACTGCTAAATATGAAGAAGATTGTGATTTATGTGCAGATATACAATATCCATAGTCTAAAGATTTTCTCTTTATAACTCTTCCTTCATGTACTAAATCAAAGGGAGTAAGAAACGCTTCTCGAAATTGATAATAAGCTCTCCAATCTTTGCCATTTTTACTTTTTACAGCTTTAACTCTCATATTATCAATTCGAGCTGCTAAATTAGCAATATCATAACTACTATTATATCTTGAAATTATAGTAATCTCAATATCACACTCTTTAGAAGGATCATATAAAGTTAATTTATATGCTTTTAATCCTTGAAATGTAGTATCTTCAACTTCTCTAACTAAATAATCAGATGAGTTTTCAATAATACCTTGATTTTTATACATACAAGAATCATACCCAGTTAAGACCTCTCCAAAATGATACTCCTCATCATCATTAAAAACTAAACGTCTAATAATTTGATTTAAAGCTTCAATCCTTTTATTAGTATATGTGACTAATTTTATAATATGTTGATCTTCAAGATTCATTCCAACCTTAAATAGATAGCAATGCTCTTCTAACATTTCTCGAATATTATTGTATACTTTTAAAGATCCAGAATCACTATCTGGCGTAGATTCAAATCTACTAATTGGCTTAGAACGTAACGTTTCTAATATTTTTCCAATTGGAGAATCTGAAGATTGACGATATACTTTATCTAAAGTGTATTTAGTAGAATTTCTAAATGTTTTAGATACTTGTTTTTGACTTACAGGGCTTAACTGTTTTTCATCTCCAAGCCATATAATTTTACATTGATGATCAGTAGCTTGATCAATAATTAATTTATATAAATTATCATTAACCATACTACATTCATCAATAATCCAAACTGCTTTATATTGTAAATATATAGCATTTTTTTGTATAAAGTTTAACTCTTTAAGATCTAATTCAAGTATATCAACTTGTGGAGATAAACTTAATAGTCTATGAACAGTAATAGCTTCTGAATCAACTACAGAAGCTATTACGTTCTTTGACTTATTTGTAGGAGTAATTACCAAAAATGGAATATTATTATCCTTCAATATCTTCACAATTAAAGCACATATTTGAGTTTTTCCAGTACCTGCTCTACCTGATATGCACAAATGTTTAGTATCAGAATTAATCTTAATATCACTTTTAATATAGTTTAGAGCTGATTCAAGTACTTCTTTTTGCTTAGAATCTAGTTGAAATGAAAGTAATTCAGATTCTAATTTTGATAAATCATAGTTTAAAATCATTTTAATTTACTCCAGAATGTCCTGTTCCTCCACCTCTATCAGATTGATCAGAGAATTCTTTAACAGAACGTTTTACAATCCAATTAATAAATTCAACACGCTTAAGTACTAGCTGTCCAATACGTTCTCCATCTGTTATTACAACAGGTTCAGAACCATTATTAACAACAAGTAAACCTACTTCGTCCCGATATCTTGCATCAATTGTACCTGGAGAATTAATTAAAGTAAGACCAACCTTAAAACTTAAACCAGATCTTGGGCGTACTTGTATTTCATATCCTTTTGGAATACAAACAAATAAACCTGTAGGTATAATTGCTCGAGATCTAGGTTCAAGAATAAAAGATTTTAATGGATTAACTTCGTTTTCAAATAGAAATTGGCAATCTCCTTTTGTTTTTAGTGGTTCATCTGAAGTTATTCTACTAAAGTCGACTCTAACATCACAACCAGCATCTCATTCTTCAGTATACTCTGGAAGAGTATTTTTAGAAATATTAACTACTTCAACATCGGTCATTGCATCACGAAATTCTTCACTATACTTTTTCATATTTTACTGAATAACGCTTACGAGGTTTACCCATTCTAGCACGAGTAATAGGATTTGCCATATTTTCCTTATGAGTTACTACTCTAAGATTAGACAAACGATTATCACTTCGATCTCCATTAATGTGGTCAATCTCAAAGCCTTTAGAAATCGGACCATAAAAACTTTCCCAAACTACACGAGCTCCATTAATACTCTTAGTTTTCTTATTTACTCTAACAGTATATCGAGTATAACCATTACTTAAGCATCCAACTAACTGACAATTTCTCTTACCAATAAGTTTACCACTATCAGTTACACGATAACCTTCTAATCCGTGAGCGGAAACGATTCTTTCTGTCTTCATATCTCTTAAATTTTAATCTATTAATATTTTATTATTTACAATTATACACAACGACTAAATCCACAACTCTTACATATAGTACAACCACCTTCATATATTAAATGGTCACCACAATCTGGGCAAAGTTCGTGAGATTCTGTTCCATTAACAATAAATGTTTTTATTGCTCTTTTTACTCCATTCTTCCAGGTATTTAAAGTATCAGATTCAAAATGCATACCATCAATAATCTTGACTACTTTATCTAATTCAATTCCTCCTCTTAATAGAGCAGATATTAATTTAGCATAATTCCAGTATTCTTGATTAAAGATGCGAGACAATCCTCCTAATCGATTTGTATATCCATACTTATCGACATATTGAAAATCATATCGTTTACCAAATTCATCTTTTACCTTAATAATTTTACCTTCGGTAATAGTTGAGGGAATTGGAAAATCCTCAATATTATTAATTCCTGTAAATACTTCATAAGGTCTATCATCAACTAAACCTACAAATGCAATCCAGTTTTCAGTTCCATTTTTAAATCTAATTAATTTAGCATCAATTGATTCTGGACGCTTCATTAATTCTTTACTTCCCATAGGTTTCTTAGATAAAATAGCTCCTCTTTTACAACCTGCTCTATAAACAGTTACGCCTTTTAAATGATACTCTCATGCAAGTCTATAAATTCTTTCAACATCATCTATTGTAGCAGATTCAGGTAAGTTTATTGTTGAGGAAATTGAAGCATCTATATATCTTTGTAAAGCAGCTTGAACTTGAATTCTCTCTGTATAAGGAATGTTCTCTGAAGTTACTACATATTCTGGAAGTTGATTTTCAGGAACTCCTTTTGAAATGAAATTATTCTGGATAATTGGAGTATATACTTTATAAAGTTTCTCTTTATCAACTAAAGATTCTGTTTTTCTTGTATAAGAAGTTGCAAAAATAGGTTCACAACCTGTTGAAATTCCTAACATAGTAGCAATACTACCTGTAGGAGCACAAGTTAATAACTGAGAATTACATAATCCTCTTAAAAGAACATTACTTCTTAATTCCTGATATCGAAGATTATTTTCCTTAGTATTAAGCGCTTGAAAGAAAGGTGTATCTACAACTTTTGTATTAAACATTGGATATGCTCCTTTACTTATTGTTAGTTCATTAGAACTTTCCAAAGCTGAAAAGATCATTTCAGTTCCAATCATATTAATCCATTTAATAGATTCTTCACTGCCATACTTAATACCTAGTTTTATAAACATATCTGCTAATCCCATTACTCCTAGTCCAATCTGTCTCCAATTTTTAACAGATTCTCTTTGCTCAATAAGAGGATGTAATGGAAGACCTTCATCAAGTACTTCATTTAATGCAACTACTGCTTTTTTAACAGTATCTTTAAATCCTACAAAGTCAAATGTTTCACATTCTGTAACAAATTCTGCAAGATTTATACTTCCTAATAAACAACTACCGCCTGCAGGAAGTGGTTCTTCTGCACATGGATTTACTCCAGCAAAAGAAAAATCAGGGTTATTTGAGAGAAGATTTCAATTTTTAATAGCATCCCAGAATAAAATTCCAGGCTCTGCATAATCTCAATTCATCTCTGCTAATTTTCTAAAAATAGGATAAGCTTCAACTTCTTTAGTTATAACTTCTCCTGTATCTGTAATAAACTTAAGAATCAAAGTTTCTGCATTAATAACAGATTTCATAAAGTTATCACTAACTCTAACAGAAATATTAGCTTTTGTAACTTTATCTAAATTTGACTTAAGTTCAATAAATTCTTCAAGATCTGGATGATCACAAGATATTGAGATCATTAATGCCCCACGTCTTCCAGATTGTCCAATCAATCCAGTAATATATGAATAAAAATCCATAAAGCTAACTGCACCAGATGTTGTTTTTGCTGCATTGTTTACTTTAGATCCTGTTGGACGGAGATTTGAAATATCAATTCCACATCCACCTCCATAACTAAAAGTACGAGCTAGCTTAGATCCACATTCAAAAATAGATTCAAGATTATCTTGTGGAGGAGCAATTACATAGCAATTTGAATAAGTAATTTTTTTATTTTTAGAATTCAAACCTCTATTTGCTAAAATTCGTCCTCCAAAAATAAATTTCTTTTCTCTGATTAGTTTTTCGACTTCAGGATTATTATTACTTACTCGTTTAAACCACGCGTCTAATGATTCATTTTCAAATCTATATTTATTATTTCAAATTGTTATTGCAAGTTCGTCTTTATTTAACCATTCTTCTATAGTCATTTATATATAATTTTATATATAAAGAGAATAAAAGAGGCAGATTACTCTGCCCCTCTATTCTTTCTTTTACTGAGTTTTACATCAGATTGTTCTACTCCAAAGACAATATATTGCCCTTTTTCTGCCTTAGTAGAAGGCATATATTCAAGTTCAAAATCAATATCTTTAGTATTGTATACAGTTTTTGCATACACATTTTCACGAAAGTTACGAATTAAACTTTTAGCTAGATTTAACGCTTCAGTTTTGTTTACTGCTTCTCCAATCACTTCATGATTACGTTTTAAACGAATTTCAATAGTTCGATAAAGCTTACAACGTCCTTTACGTCTTGAACTAATAACTTTATAAGGTTTCTTACGAGTATCTTTAGTGCCAGATTTTATAGCAATAATAATACCAGCACCTTCAAAATCAAACATTCCTTTTTGTTCAAGAAAATCTGCAGCAAATATATTCATATCTTTAGTTAGAACTGGAGATCCAGATTTTTTTCAGCTTCTGGTAGCATCTTGTACTACAGTTATACCTTGTTTAAAAGCATTAATTTTAGCTTCATCTAAGGTATAAGCCTGAATTTCTAATTTGCGCATATTTAAATAAATGTAACATCATCAGAATAACCATTGATTTCACAATATGCAACCATTTTTAGAAGTCTACAAAATTCTAATCTACCTATATTAAGTATATCTGAATCAATATTAAAAACACTAGCTCTGTTAGAGCCTGTAGTTTCAACGGCAATAATATTAGCTTGAAAAGTCCAGTCTTTAGGAGTGTATCCATATTCTTTTTTACAGAATTGAAGTAACATCCATAGGTACATTCCCATCTGTCTATGATAATGAAAATTCCAAAAACTTCCATTCATAAATTGTTCAAGTAAATGACCCGTAGTCTTTAAATCATTAAGAGTAATTATTTTATTATCTTTATCAATCGTCCAATTATCAGCTTTCATTTTTAATTTTAATATACATTTACTATTATTATATTCGCCAATAATATCTATGAACAAAGCATCTTCATTATAAGCTTCAAGACCTTCAGGTCTTACTAAGTTTACTATTGAAGGATTGTTAGATAACGATTCTAAACAATTACTGCAAATTGTACGATGTTTATCATTTAAAATTACTAAATCGCCTTCTATTAAATCTTTGCAGTTTTGATAATAATTTAATCCAGATTTTATTATATTTTGGATTCTACTCTCATTTAAATTATTTTTATAATAATCTATATCAATACAGCTTTTAGTAATAGATTCTCTAATAGTATAACCTTGTTTTCTATATTTAATAATACTATCTATTACCATACCTAATTTTGCTGTAGGCTTATTATATGAATCACCTAATTTAAAAGACTCTGGTTGTAAAAATAATTCATGTATAGCTGTTCCTAATTCTAAAGAATTAGTTGATTTATTTTCTATACCATTATTATATAAACTTGGACTACCACCCTGATCAGGATTTATATATTTTAATCTAGAATTTGATATATAATTAGAATAAGAGCTTGAGAAATATTCTGCATCACTTATTTTACTTCTATATACACTTTCTAAGACTGGACTAAGTTTTATATCATTTAAGTTAATTGTCATTTTCCTTGCGTTTTGTCGCTGGACTACAACCTAAATAATAAGCTATATGAAGCTGGCTTTTCATGTATTTAGATAACTTATATTTCTTAGCTACTTCATTTAAGATATTTTCTGCAATATCATCATCTAAAAAGTAGTTTTCAAAATGAATGTTCTTCTTGCCATCTGACATAATTTCTGCATTTTCAACTAAAATATCAAAGTCTGCAGAAGGTTCAGCTAATTTATAGGCTTTTATATAGGCTTCATGTAAGGCCAGTTCTAATTTATCCTTTAAGTTCATTACTTAATAGGTATTTTAAGATCATAAATTCTACGATGTCCTACTTGATAATACTGATTATGAGGAGCATCCATTAAATAACAGAATATTCCCGCATTAGTAATTTCTTTATAGTTATCATATTTATCGTCAATCATAATAGTAATTCCTTTGCTCTTAATAGCTTCTACTTTACTAGCATTCCAAGGTACTGTAATTACAGGAGCACAAGGTAAACCATTTTTTTGTAAACTTTCTTGAATCCATTCTGTTGGAATATTTCTTGCAGTTACATAATAGTCTACTTCAAAAGAGGGTCTATGTAATACAGGAATATTAATCCAAAACTCTTTATCTGATTCTAACTCATGTAGATGTTCAGACATCTGATAGTTTGCATTCCAGTAAGGATTCATAGCAACACCAAACTTGTCTTCATAAGCTTTGTTGAAATCAAATACTACATTATCGAGATCTAATCCAACAATAGGCTTATCGATAGGAGCCATAACTCTATCATCTCCTTGAGGATATATATGATAGAATTCACATAATATCAATGCGTTAGTAGCTACTTCAGCCATTTCTAAAAGTCCCTCGTTTGTATAATCAATACCTCGTTCAAATTGATTTAAATGTTTCTTAAGAGATGAAAGAACATCTGTCCATTTCATACCTCTCTTCCATTCATTTTCTTGGTACTTACTTAATTTGCTTGTAAGAATTTTGTTGACCTCCTCAATTCCATATTGTGGAGTCAAATCGTATCTAATCTTTTGTTGTTCCATCTTTGCTAGATAATGCTTCTAAAAATATTTCACATAACTTTCCAGACAAACCTAATTGAGTTTTTGCATCAACTTGAGGTTCAAATCGAGGGACGTAATTTAATTCATCCTTCTCTTCATCATATGTAAATACAATAATGATTTTTTGTCCAGAAGCAGAGGTGAACACTACTCTACAACTATCCATTAATTAATTTTGATAAGAGTTCATAGAAAAAGTCTTTATCCATGATTACTACTTCTCCTGCAGAACCAAATACTTTTTCTTTCTTAACTTGTTTATTTCAAATTACAATAAAAGGTTTATCTTTTAAAGGACATTCTTTTTTAATAGCATGATATTGAGGTGTATTAACAGTATTTTTCAATTGTATATAACATGGTAACTTACCACTGCGATCAACTAAATCCACTTTTTTGTCATCCATACTCTTAGACTCAGATCTTGATGTAACTACATCTGTAAATCCAAGATTTCTAAGTTCCTGAGCAATTTTTGTCTCATATCTATGTCCTTTATTTCTACAGTATGCTCCTGTTTTCTTTTTCTGAGATGTAGTTTTTTGCTTTTTCAATTAATTCTAAAGTTTTAGTCCTTCCATACATTTTATAAAAATCTGATATATCCTTAGCTTTATAATGTCTAGGTATAAATAATACATGTACGTCAGGAAATTTCTTACGAATTTTATTCATGTTTTCAATTCCAGCAAGGTCATTATCATAGAATAAAATTATCTTGTTGAATTTAGACTTTAACTTTGTATATTGAGCTTCAGTTAAAAAACAATTTTCAGAAATTGGAGCTATTGCAGGAATTTTATCACATGAATAAAGAGTCATAACATCCTTTAAAGATTTCGTTACAACTAAATATTCTCCTCCATTTTTTGGAAGTGCATGAGCACCTTGTAATCTAAATGACTTTCAATTTGAAATAAACTTATACTTTATATTTCCAGGAAAATATATACGTCAACGTTCTATATCTTCTCGAATACCTCCATAATATCCAAATACTAATTGTCGATCTTTATGTAAACTAAATATACTTCCATTTAAAAATACATTTTTACATGAAAATACATGAAACTTTTTTAATATAGTTTTATCTATACCATATTTAGATCACCATTCAAGTTCATAATCTTCTCAAGATTTATCTTCAATTTGAATAACAGCTTGAGTAGTATCATTAAATTTTTGATTTGTATATTTAATAAGAGGTTTATTTATAGTTAAATTTTTGCGGGAAACTATTCCAAAGTCATTAGCAATTATTTGTAAAGCCTTGCCATAAGGACAATCGAATTTATACATTACAACCGAAATAAAATTTCCATAAAAGTCTCCACGAAAATCTTTAAATATTAAATCTCCTTTCCTATTCCTATAAAATGCGCAGGTAGGTTTACTATCTTGCCTTAATGGAGACTTGAACAATCCTTTTTTTACAGGAATGCCCAAGTAATGCTCCATTAAAGTTTCTTCACTAACTTTACTTAAAATAAGTTCTTTAGTGATATTTATCGGTTCTAATGTAAAGACCATTAAAATTTAACTATATTATTTTTTAGAATGGTAGGTCATCTTCTGAGCCTTTTACATTAAACGTTTCCTTAAGATCGTCTAAATCCTTATCCCGTTCTTTCATGTTAGTAGGTTGTGCAGAGTTAGCATTCTCAATATCAGTCTTTTCTCTAGCAGTTAAAGTTAAATCTTCGCCAATAACTTTTGTTCTACTACGAACAACTCCATCCTTGCCTACTGATGCAACATACTTAGGCATATTAGCAAAACCTTTATAAGGAATTAACTTGATTTGAGTTTCTTTACCAACAGAACCTGCTAAATTTTCCTTTAAATATTTAGCAAGAGCCTTAAAGCTACTTACTTCAATCTTTTCTCCTGCAGCAATTTTTGCACCTAATTCGGGATTAAGAGCATTAATGATCTGAGTAATTTTAACCATAAAGTTTTCCATTTCAGATGGATTTTCTCCATACTGAGTTGTAGCTCTCTGAGTACAATTACTTATATTACTTGGATCAAAAATAGTTTCTCGATGCTGGATACCGTCCTTTGTTTCAAATAATAAAACAAAAGCATCAGAATTACCTTCACTCTGACTAGCTACTCATTCAATACCTTTATAGGTTACATTATGAATTCCTCCACGAAGGAAAGTAGAAGTTACTTGATTTGCATTCTTTGCTACACTAAAATCAAACATTGACATATTCTTACAATTTTAAATTTTTAATAAGTCTGAATTTTCTGTATCTAAATCGGTATCAGCTTTAGAAAGATCTGATTCATCAATCTTAATCATTTTAAACATACCAGGCCTACATTCCTCTATTTTAAAGAGTTGACCATATTTAGATAAAATTGTTTTTTGAGTCCCTTTAAAAGAGACTGTATTACTTTTTGTTAATTTATTCCCATTTTCAGGATCTGAAAACACTTCAGCTTTACCGATAACTGGGATTGTAAGCTCGTTACTTTTTTGGATATAATTAACTGCTATCCTATCTCCGCATTGTGCAGATAATAAACTAACGGCTTTAGGAGACATAATTAACTTACTATCTCCTATCTCTACAATTGGTAAATCTATATTATCATATTTTGAAGGCACTTTAACAACTTTAACATTTGTAACAGCCTTCGATTCTTCGTCAAATTCAAAAGATACCTTTAACATAATCCTTAGATTATATATTAACTTCTACAGGATTTAAAAGTGAAGGATAAATTCTTTCCCAATGAAATTCAATATTTCCATCTTCCTTCATTTCTCCTAATACTACATCTGCATTTCGTAAATGTTCTGGTCTAGCACCACATTCTACAAATTTATCATTTGTATTAAAACTTAGAATAGTATTTGAATCTTCATCTCTATCTAAATAACCAATAGCATCTGACTTTGAAGCAAGAATTCTACCTGCTTTTCCAAATAAGTCAATAGTCTTTGCAGTCATATCAGTATTACCGATTGCTGAATCCTTTGTATGACAAATAAGAATAATATTAGGTGCACATTTAGATACCATATCAATAACCATCTCTAATGCCTTACGAAGAGCGCTATATCCTGCTCCCATTGGTGCATCAAGTACGTCATCTCCTGTAAACTTTTGTCCTGCAGGACTATTTAAATATAACTTTAAAGCTAATGGTTTAACCATTTCTTCAAGTCTAGTAATTGTATCCAATACAATAAACTTATAAGGATATTTAGCTTCCTTAATTGCAGCACAAATTTCTTTTAAATCTTTAACAGAAGATGCTTTTACCTTTACAGCATCAATATAATCATATCCACCCCCTTCAAGGTCGATACATAATGCTCCAGGAAGATTAGCACAAGCTGTGCTTTTCAATTTTGTTATCGTAGAGCTTTTTATCTCTACTTCTATAAGTTTCCTTATAGTTCAGCGTACATTTTTATCCCATAAGGATAATGGACACTCTTGGGAAGATTATATTCTGTATAACAGGTTCACTTCCTACGCGTTACACTACCATTATATATTATTACAACAGTTAGCACGGTATTTTCATAAATTTATCATATTTACGTACAAGATAAACATTAACGCTCTTATATATAAAATCCTTAAATTTTAATTGGTTGGATCTTCCTGATAAATATAAAACATATATTGAATTTTTTCTATTTTTTATTTCTTTACAGATAGGTCTACATAGTATGTTATATTTTGCCAATATAGATTTTAAATCTTCTAAGAATATTTTAGAATTACAACATATTGAACATACACTAAATCCTGTAGATTTTATAGTTATACACCCATCTCCATCAAAATATCCACAAATGAAAGATGATTTAAATTCATCAGGAATATCTGGAAAATGATAGTCATTATGAGATTTATTTTCTATAAATCCTAATTTAGTTAGATCACTATACATTATAGTACTAGTAATAGTTAGTTTACTAGAATTTTTATATTGTTTTATATTTAATTTTTTACCTATTAAATTTTTATAGTATTCTAATATATATTTATCTTTTGTCTGAATCCCAATTCCTATTTGTTTATTGTAAGGAGTTGTACAAATATACCCATCTGCCATTAAAAATCCTAAAAAGTATGCTTTATCATGAGAATCAATTTTACTAAAGAAATTTTGATTATAGCAGTTGTTCTTAGTTATTTTGTGTTTTCTAGTTGGAGTATAAAATCCAAACCTAATTAACCCATTTATCATTGTTTTATAACTAAGGTTATAGTGTATAGCTGTTTCCTTAAGAGAGTGTGTATTTAAATAATTTGAACACTCTTGTAATAATTCATACGAATATTTTTGTCTTTTAATTTGCATAATAATTATTTTAGTTTAAAAATTAATAATGCAAATTTACATAAAGATTCTGGAAATTCCAACTAAGAATGTAAATATATGGCAAATTTTTAGAATTCACCGTTTTTGCCCATTCATAAGTATTATATTACTATAATACACGGCGAAAGCCACCGTATTTTGGTTTTGAGAAAATAATTAAATTTCTTGGGTCCTGAGTTTCTGCAGGAATTTTGTTTGTTGGTAATGTGATAGCCATATTTAAAATTTGAATATTGGTTTTTGTAAGCTATCTTTTTCTTCTGCATCTTTTGCAGCTGTATCTTTTGTTATTTCATCTTCTAACTTCTCATCTTTTCAAGATTGATATACTTCATAATTAATACTTCCTGGATCAGGAAGTTCCTCAAATCGTCCTAAACTACCTTGAAAGCCAGTACAAAAAACTTTATTTGCAACTCCAAATCGATGTTTTAATAATATTAATCCACGCATAGCAGAACCTAAAGATTCTTCTGGATATTCTTTATTAATGATAGTATATCCTCTATAAGTACTACGTTGATGTTTTATAGGATTATATACTGCAACACAAATATTACAGTCATTACCTGCATTACCAGAATCCTTAACATCATCAAGGGTTGGCTCTGCAAGATCCATTTTTAATCTATTTACATCACTTGTGTTTCTATTTTCTTGCATAATAAAGTCAATAGATATTCCACACTTTTCTCTAAAATAAACGCAGTATTGCGAGGTTTGATCAATTTCCTGTTTTTTAGTTCTACCATCAACTGGAGTTAATAAACCAGCATGATCAATTATTACATTTATTATTTTATCGGGATTACTTGGAATATAAATATTTCTTCTACCTTCATCAATATCTTGAAAAGTACCTCATTGTTTTAGAAGTTCTTTCATATTACCATAGAAAGTATTAGAACTTAGCTGTTTATCAAAGATAATAAGCTTATGTATGATTGAGTTTAGTCATACTCTGGACTCTTGAATATACTTATAATATTTATCAGATAGTTTTTCTCGAACGGACATTAGTGTCATATAAGAAATTTCTATTCCATAAGTATCATATATATATAGATTAAGCAATTTAGCAAGTAAAACTTTCGAACTCATTTCCAGACTAAAATATACATGTACAATATCTCTATCTGGATAATCTCGTAATATACGATATAAATCAGAATATATTACATATGAACTTTTACCTGAACCACTTTGTCCAAATATTAATTTGTAAACTCCTTTTTGGAATCCGCCTGTATATCAATCCAACTTTGGCAATCCAGTTTTTAAACCTAAGTTTCTACCTTCTCTACCATTGTCAATTTCAGAATATAATTCATCTACAATAGACATTAAGCAGTATCGTAAAGTTGTTCAGTACTAACTTTGCCATTAATTCCTTTATCTCGCATTTCTTTAAATTCTTTCCATTTTTGACTGGAAACAAATTCAACCATAGAAACTTGTATAAGGTCTTTAGATTTAGCTCATTCTAGTATCTCTAATATTTCACGATGCTTTTCAATACTATGTCCAATAGTAGAAGAATATCAGAAGTAGAATTCTGACATATTTAAGAATTTCTTTGCAATATTTTTTAAACTAACTGTTTTCCCATTAAAGTATAAATTAGTTGGATAAGCTTCCTCTAATTCCATACCAAGTTCTCCAGAAAGCTTAAAATATTGTTTTATAAAATTCTGATTAAATTCAATTTCATCAGGATCATAGGTACTTGGATTATAATTTTTCCTGATTACTCCTTTCTCTTTTAGTGAATTGAATAATTCTCGCAATCTTTCTTTGCCGCCTCCTTCATATCACTTTCGAAAATAGTTCCTATTTAATTTAGGATCTCCATTTTCTGTTTGAGCAATAAATGTTAAATAAACTAACAGTAACTCATCGGCTGTTAGTTTGTATTTAGCCATAATATTAAGAATCGTATCTAACTCCATATAATACGATAAAAAATAAACAAACGTACTACGTTAGATCTATTTATTAAAATCTATGTTCTATATCTATTATGCCTTTTTTTGGTCTAGTAGAAATCTCCTTTCCACTTAACACTATATCTAATTGTGATTCATCAATAGTTATATACTGTTGGTTTGAATTAGAGTTATTATATCAGGTTTCTTCTATAGTTCCCTTAATAACTAGTGTAAACATTTCTGCGAGTTTACCTTGTTCGAATCGACAAATTCTTCCAATCCTCTGCGTAGTCCTTGTCTTTGAACTATCTCCACTTAATATAATTCCAACACTTAACCCTTTTATATCTACACCTGCGTCGCAAGATTTTGAAGTACTTAATACACCTATAGTTTGTTGGTTAAAACTTTCTATAATGGTATTATTTTCCTTCTTTTTCTGTTTACTATGTAAAACATATCCTCGTTTCTTAAAATATTCTGCATCTTTAATAGTAGCTGAAAAAGTAATTGCTTTTTTATTACTTCTTGCATCTAATATCTTATCTGCTATTTCAAATTTCTTAGGATGAGACATTACAAAAGACTTACGTTTTCTTAACATTCTCATTCAAGCTGCTGCAAATCCTTTAACTTGAGATTCACTTCATCCTGTTTTCTTTGCATATTTACTTGCAAAACCAGGACGACTAATACAATTCATTACTGTATTAAATTCAAAATTAAATATAGAAAATAGATTTTGAAATTTCTGATTTCATTCATGATATAGAGATAAGTCTACATCAATTAAAACTTTATAATTTCTATAATCAGATAATCAATTATTATCAACTGCTTCCTTTATATTTATACGATCACAAACATAAGTAAACTCAGATAATCGATCTTCTTTTCCATCTAATCTTTCAAATGTGGCAGTTAATCCTAAAAAATAACGATATTTTACAGCTTTAAACATATTGATGTTATTTTCACTACATGCGCAATGAATTTCATCAATTACAAATAAATCAACTGTATATTGATTTTTAACAATAGTATTAAATATCTCTACCTTACAGACAGAAAAGAGCTGGTTTTTAGCCAACTCTCTAAGTCATTGTTCTTTTAGAACCTCTGTAGGAACTCCAATTAATACAGATAGTTTAGGATTTTTATTATATAGTGCCTTTATCAACATACAAGTCATATAGGTCTTACCAAATCCAGTTGCAGCAACAATCGTACCTATCCCATTACTATCTAATCAACGTCTAATAGCAAGCTTTTGACGTTCCGTTCTGTTCATCAAAGATACAAATTTTTATTTAAAAAATAAAATTTTTAGTACTAATTAATTTCCTGCAGGAGGATTAATTTCAATGTTTCGAGCATCAGCAACTCGTTGAATATTAGACATTAATGTACTTCATTTATTTATATGATAATCGAGATCATTATCTAAAAGTAATAAGATCTTATCTCTTAGTGTTTTCAGTGCAATTGTAGTTAAAGAAGAAATTTTTGGTAAAGAGCTAAGTTGAACTAAAGATCTAAATTCTGTAAAAGATAACCCTGTAGGACTAACTCTTAATTTGATATCAGGATTTAAACACAATCGTTCCTTAATAACTTCCATTCTATTTCTTGCTTTGCCGTCTTTGCCAACTTCAGTTAGCTCAATTTTTTCCTCGTCCGTTAGCCAAATTCCTTGTGCTAAAATGAATTTATCAGTAATCATTTTCTTATTAAGAACGTCAAGTTTATCAAAACAAGCATCCATAAGACGATTTACTGTTACTTTTTCAAAAATAGGAGGAACACCATTAAATATACTTGCTATTGAATCATTTAGTATATCTTTTTCAGATGCTGCTCTTTGTTTATTAATATAATCTAAGATATCTTTCTTAGTTTTGATATCTATTTCGCATTCATGAAGAATGTATCTAACAAATAGTTCCGTATTACATGAATCTCAAGTTCGATGAATGTTTTCTCTAACTATAAACTTACCAGGATTCCAAGGACTAACGTTATATAACATCTCATAACAGTGCTTATATCATTTACGTAAGTCCTCTACAGATGCATCAACAAGTTTAACATCATTCCCACTTTTGTCTCTCCATGTTAAGGAATCAATTGATTCTAACACGCTACGTAACTTCTCGCCAAATTCTGTCTCTTTACGCATATTTAAAAATTAAATTCTTTTTGATTACATATATCTTTTTCTTTAATAAAACTTATAAAATAATTATTTGTATATTTATAAATTTCAAAATCTTTTGAATCTTTGTTGTATCATTGTGTCTTTCCTCCTTCTACATATTGAAATTGAAGATAACCTATATCTCCAATTTCAAAAGTAGAAATATCTCAGTTTGGACATTTAACAACAGTAACATATTTAAGATCATCTGTTTCTATTCGATTCAGATCTTCTACTACAATAGCTGTATACTGACCATCTTCAATAGCAACTATCTTACAATGTATTGTTATTGTCTGAGTAGTGTCGAACAATTTCGCCAATATTTAAAAGTTTAAACATTGTATTATTAATAGTCTGCATTTGGTTTTTATGAAAATGACCATAATACCAATGTGTTACTTCATTCTTATAATCCTCATATACTCGATCTAATACAGCTCGCTCATTGTCAATATCATTTAATAACTCAGAATCGTATGCTGCAAAGTCTTTTACAATTCCTCCTTTATCATTTGGATAACAAAAAGAAGGAGCGGAATGACTACAAATAATATCAATGTGTTCTTCTACTTTTGGACGATATATTACTGGCTCATCAGGCCAATATGATTTAAGACAACTCAGTTCTGCAGTTTGATAGTCACAATTATGATATTTCATATATCTAACTATACTAACACTATCATTTTGCATACGAAACTGTCTATCAATACTAATACCTCCACCTATACATAAAACGTTTAAATTACAAACATTAATAATATCATAATCTGAAACACATTTTACGTATTTAGTATCAATTAGCCTTTGTTCAAAATAGGATGGATCATCATGATTACCTCTAACCCAAATAAATATGTCATTAAATTTCTTTAATGTCTTATGAAGTTGAGGAACTACACAATTAGCATAATGCATTAGACTTTCAAATCCAATACCAACATCTCCACAAAAAATAAAAACAGAGTCCTTAATTTTGTATTGTCGAATATAATAAGTAACTATATTTCATCCAGCATGAACATCGCCAACAAAGTATAAGTCTTTAATTGTATCTGGAAGTTGAATTAACATAGATTTAACTATTAATCAGTATCGCCTTTATAAGCGTTCATAATAGACTTCTCTTTCCGAAGCCAAGAACCTTCTGATTCTGCAATATCTAAAGCTGTACGACTAATAGATTCTTCCTCAACTTGCTCATTTACAAGCATACCTGTTACAGGATCATGACCATTAAGCCAGTTAAACGTTGCCCAATCACATTCAGCAGCAGCTTGATCAACTATTTCATAGATCATTTGAGTAGTTTCAATTTCAAGATCAACAGTCATCTTGAACGGATCAACCATATCTACTATCTTCTTATCAAATTGATCAATAGTAGGATAAATATATTCTGCATCATTTTCATTTAGATATTTACGAATCCAACTATGATGCAAATACTCTTCATCAGCTCTTAATTTAAAATACTCTTCAAGAACCACAAATCCACGAACTCCAAAATAATTAGCAAAATTCATGTATATATTATGATTTTGTAATTCATGTTTAAGCTGTCGAAGTAATAACTCTTGAATTTCTTTACTTAATGTACATTCTCTCCTACTAATATCTTTAGGTCCAGTAGGATCTTTTGCAGTTTCTTTAACTACCATAATTATAATGGTTAAAAATACAAAGCATTTCTGCTATCTCTAATAAATATGAATTTTATAACTAGTCTTATGAAAATTAAAATTAAATTGATTTTCTAATAACCAATAAACATCAGAAGATATAAGAAACTCATGTTCGTTTACAACAAAACGAATATCAAAATTATCATCAGTAGTCAAGTATCGAACAATATCCTCTTCGTTAAAATAGATAATATTTATACCTCCAAATAAAATTCCTAATTCTTCTAGTTCTACTGTAATTTCTCCTGATTTAGAGAGATCTAATATATTTAAATATCGGTCAACTTTTTCAGTAAGATTAATAGGATCTCCAAGTTCATGATCAATACAAGGATACCAATGATTTCCAATTTTTCTTAATTTAAAACTTTTCATCTTCTGTTAATTCTAAACATTCTGCAGCATGTTGTGCATATAAATCTGCAAGTTCATTAAATTCATTGTTATTATGTCCTTTTACTCAGACAAATGTAACTTTATGAAACTGAATTAACTTGTAGATTTCAGTTCATAAATCCATATTTTTCTTTGAATCGTCTTTTTCTTCGATTCATCTAGCCACATGGCCATTATTTATACTACTAACTACATAGCTTGAATCAGAATAAATTTCAAGAACTTGAGGAGTTTTAAAATACTTTAAGGCTTCTAAAACTCCTTTTAGTTCTTGTCTATTATTAGTAGTATTTTTAAAACCTTGATAAAGAATTTTAATTACTTTTCCATCTTCAGTTATAACTGAAGAATATCCACCTTGATTTAATGTTGGTTTATAACTACCATCTGTATATACTCTAATCATGAGAATTTATATACTCTGTTACATGCTTATAGACTCATTCTAAAGTATAACAAAATACTTCTTCATCGTTATCTGATCATCCTATTATCTCTTTTAAAGCAAATACAGCATGAGTACATTCATGTAAAGCAATATATGGATCGTTATTGGTTAATCCAATAACAATTAATCCGTTAGGTAGTATACAAGTAATACCATCTGTTAGATTAGATTGGTACTCAAGATGCACAGAATACATATCTTCTAAATAAGATGTGATCTTACTTATATCTTCATCCTGAATAACTAAAATATCTTTATCAAAAATTGGAATATTAACTTCTCACTTCTTCAATTTCTTCTATAATTTCACAATCGTCAAATTCATAAGACCTAATTGTGCCATCAAAATAGGCATCGTGTTTAGCTAGTAAGTCTTCGAAATCTTTTAAGAAGTCTTGTTCTTTTTCCAAAGAAAGGGTTACCTTCCCTTTAAATGCTAGATCTAGGATTTTCATCAGCAGCCTGCATATAACGGTTATACTTCCGATAAAGTAATTCCTCTTCTTTATTAGTACCAACCTCTATAACCAAACGCCTAAAATCTGCAAAAGTTCCATCAAAATCTTTTACTTCAAAGAAAGGTTCAGTTTCTGCTCTCTTTTCAGCAATTTCTCGACCAATCTTTTTAACAAAAGGATCGGCAGGAACACATGTTGCAAGACCAAACTTAATAGTTTTAGCTTCCTCATCGTATATTGCAGCAATTGTATATCGCTCACTCATACGAGTTTTTTGCTGAGGTACTGCTACAGTTTCTCGAATTGGCACAATTGCTACTTCAAGAAAGGAAAGAGGTCTAGTGTAATAAAATTTAACTACTTTACTCATATCTTTTTATTTTTAAATTATCTATAATTTTCTATTTAAATAAGAACTAAAATCTTGTTTAATAGGAACATAATCTTCATTTCCAAATAATGAGGATGTAAGAATCATGTCCGCAGTAGTTCTATTTGTTGCAAAAGCAATATTGTATAATGATGCTAAACGAGTTAATGCAGATATATCAGTTTGATGCCCTTGAGTAATAAGATTATCACAAAAGAAAATTAATACATCAATTTGTCCTTGAGCAATCATAGCTCCTATCATTTGATCTCCTCCAAGTGGTCCTGAAAGAACAGGAGTTACAGCTAAATAAGTATTATAATAATCTCCTTTACCTGGCCAGTCTGGACTGATCTCATCAATATTAATCTCACTTAGTAACTTTGCGGTAGTTCCAGTAGCTATTAAATGATGTGGAAATAAAACTTGTTTATTGAACTTAACCCAGTCTACTAATTCTTGTTTTCTAGCATCGTGTGCAACTAATGCTATATTTAATTTTCTCATTTACTAATAGTTTTTGAAGCTATTTCAGCTAAATCTTTAGTTAAAACCTTAACAATTATATCTTTTTTACCATATCTTTGATAGTAAGTATATAATTCTTTAGTATTTTTAACTGCAGTATCTGTTACTTTCGAATTGATTAAATCAATTAACTTACGTCTTTTTACTAAAAGCCATTCTTTATCTGTCTCAAAAGCAATATAATCTGCTTTTCCGTATAACCAGCCTGGATTTCCTCTTACATTACTAATTTCAATCCAATGAATACTACTATCGGTATTAATATCTGATCGATTACTCTTTTTTAAGCCCTTAACATCAAAAGAAAATGTTTTATTGTCTTTAGTTCAGAAAAGATCTATATGATCTTTAATATCTGTACTTCTATCAGAATGTGAAATGACCCCACCATTCCTAAGAACTAATAAATTAGCAAATTCTTGTTCTTTTTCAGCTCCTGCTTTTAAAAAAGATTGATGATTAAAACTATTGCTCATGACAAAATTTTTTAGCTGCTTCAATAGATTCAAAAATCTGATCTTCTCGAATAGATTTTTGTAAGCCATCTAAGCGATAATAAATACTCTGAGAATTAGGATGTTGATGAATCCGAATAGAAGTTACAGTAAAAGGATTCAAATTAGGTACACTTGCGTTTACAAAATCTCCATCTTTAAATTTTAACTTTGTTTTACAAAGATATACCTGCTGTCCTATTTCATATTTTGTGTTGACCGTAATTTGCATATTCTTTGATCATATTTACGTATTTTACTTTTCTGTTTTCGAATAAGTTTTTCTAGTTCAGTAATACTTTTAACTGAGTATTGCTCTAAATTGTCAGCTATTAAACTTACATATATATTGCGAGCCATATGATTATTTTTATCAATATTCTTTATTACAGTAAGATAAGAATAAATATTAGTAGCTTCACCTTGCATTATTCTTAGCTCTTTTCTAGCTCTTCGAATTTTAATTGAAAGAGATTTTTCAGACATTTTATAATATTTTTAAATATTCTTTAGAGATTTTTATATAACCATACTTAGTTTTAACTAGACAATTATCTGTAAATTCAATTATATTAACTCTTTGATTAACTTGAAATGCAATCATTCCATCATCATCAATATAATCTATTAATGCAATAGCTTTCTTTTTCATTACTTTAGAAAAATTCTATATCTTAAAAGATTTAGCGCAGTATCTTTATCTACAATACGATCAAAGGTAAAATCAAAAATATTATGATCTTTTTGTAAATAAGTTATTCTTCGATTAGGATATATAAAATAATATCCAACTGAATTATCCGTGCCCTCTTCAATAATAACTCTCTGACTATTACTCCAATAAGCTCCTACTCCAAATAAATCTTCCTGGAGTTTACCTTTTTCTTCTAAAGTTAATTTACAGATATCTATTACAAATAATATATTTAAAGAAACATCTCTTGGAAGTGCAGCTTTCATATTAGTCTATAATTTCAACAAATCTTTGTTGTTTTGTTTTAACATAAGGGTTTTCATCAACTACTAAAACCTCTACTACAGTTTGTTTCTTAGTAAACCATCTAGGTAAAAACCATTTACGAGGTTTAATAGGTTCTCGATGAGAACTTAAAGTAATAAACTTTTCATTTTCATACTCATTACTTAGAGCAATTGTACCAGGATATTGTAAGTGTAAACAGCTCTTATTCCAACGATCAATAATACATGTATCAAGAACAAAATTAGGATCTTTAAATACAGTATCTCTAAGAATTAAAGTATCTCTTTTAGAATAATGTTCTAATTGATACTGTAAAGACTTAATTTTTTTATCTTTAATACCATTATCATTAGCTATTTTTTTCATAGCTAACATAAGTGAATCATTATAATAATCTAATTGTTCAATAGTTAATTTAAATACTCGATTACTTTCTTTTAAACCAGAATTTTCTGCAGCATAAGCCTTTTCGTTATTAACTGAATTATCTAATGCAATATTTAAATCATGAATTCTTTGTCCCATGAAAAATATTGTTAAACCTAAAACAGCTAATATCCCAATTTTTATTAAAATTGATTTCATTTTACTTTTTATCTATAAAATATTCTATAATTGCCAAACTATCCAAAGCAACTAATGTTCCTAAAATTAATACTCCAATTACCATAATATTCTTCGTTTTAAAAATAAAGGCACCTAGATTACTCTAGATGCCTATTGTATAACAATTCGATAAGTTTTATTAATATAATGAAGATTTCAAACTGTATAAGAGCCTGCTTCTGCCCAAGGCTTTCCTTGATAATACCTTCTTTTTAATCTATCAGAATACATTACAAAATATTGCTCATACTTTATCTTATAAGGACTATGTTGCATTGTTATATCTTATTAACGGTATAACCATAATGTTCAAGTACTTTCTTACATAATTCTAAATATTCTTCTACTGTTAAATCAGATTTAGAATAATTAGCAATAGGAATTGTAATACCTAAATTTGACAAATCATTTGTTCCACCTTTAGAAACAGGAACTATATGATCAAAACAATAATTATCTTTTTCTAAATCTATAGGAGTACCTGTTAAATAGCACTTTGTTTTTGTACCAAATTTATTAATAATATCTAAAGTCTTAATTTTATTTAAACTCTTCATTCCTCTATTTTGAAAATGTTCAATATATCTCCTTAAACGTTTACGTCATGTTCTATTAGAGATTCTTCTACCTCCATGAGAGATTCTAGCACAAAAAGTACATAGTCTAGATTTAATTCTCCCCTTAAGTGTATTACGTCATAATGAAGTAGATTTTCGTTGTTTACTATTAGTTATATCATTACAATAATATCCAACAATACTTTTGCTACATCCAAGTATCTTAGCAATTTCATTATAACTTTTATTATCACTTCTTAAAATAAGAATTTGTTCCTTTAACTTACTCATAATCAACTTATTAGCACGAGCTCTCCGATTCGAACAGAGACCGTAGGGTTTGGAGCCCTACAATACGGTTTTGCTTACCACTATAGTTTTCACTACCAGTTTTACTGTTTGTGGTCTGGACTATATCAGCTTGATATACAAGTGTGGCATTTAGTCTCTACACATTTATAGAGTAAAGTAGGATACATAGAGAAGTGTACGGCTTTAATTTTCGACCTACTAAGCACTCCGCCTATTTTACACGGCATAGACAGCCTATGTTCTCTACTGTATTTTACTCTAATTTAGCTCGGTATTATCAGCTATCCATATTTCGGGACCTTAGACTTTCTTAGAAAGCTGATTCGCATGATTTTTATCATCTTATTTCGCTTTTACCGAATTTGCCACAATTTTCACGCCAAGCGTGCTCCAATTCGAAGACCGCTGTGCTACCATTACACTAAGCTCGCATTTTACTACCTTTAGTTATACAGCAAAGGTAGTAAAAAATCTGAAAATATACAAATTAAACATCTACTCTTTTAAGTTTAGATATTAACGTATTCATAACGTATCCAGATAAGTCACTTGGAAAAGTATTCATATCTGTCATGACAACATAATGATTAAACATATCCTGAGGTCGGAAGTGGCTTTCAATAGCAATTTGACAAACTAGAGTATCTCCATTTGATTCAATTCTATTTACTACCTTTTTAACTTCCTCTACAGCAGGTTGTCCTCTTAAACCATATGCATTAGGTACTCCATCAGAAATTACAAACATTAAAAGTGGTTTCGAAGTTTGCTTTCTAACCATTTTATATGTCTCTTCAATAGCAACAGAGTCTTTGTTATTAGAATAACTTTCAACTTTACCTAAAGCATAACGGTTCCTATTCCAGTGATCACGATATACATTAATAGTAACTTCTCCCATATGTCGATTATCTGCAGTATGACCATAAACATAAAAGTCACATTGCTTTAAACGTAAAAATACCTCATTAAGTAATATTGCACATTTTCTTGCAGATGCGATATTAGTTCCGCTCATAGAGCCACTCTCATCAATCAATACACAAACATCTAAACCAGGAGTAGTACGTTTAAACTTATTTGAATAGACAGTTTCTACTGCTTGATAAGCTTCAGCTAATTTATTAGTATCTAGCACACCTCTTCGCATTCCTGTTAAACGATATTCCTGTTCAACAAAGAATTTGCTAAAAGTATTAACTAAACCATTAATATGTTGTTTTACTGTATCAAAATCCGCTTTATAACGTCTTTCGTAATCTTCTTGTTTTACAATAAAAACATCATCTTTTATTTGCTTACACTCATCAGCAATTTCTTTAGAATCCCACTCATCTTTAATTTCATTACTATTTAAAGAAGTATTAGAAGTAATTAAACGTCGCATTTGTTCAGCTAATTTCTCAGCTGCCTGTTTTATTTCTTCTTGAGTATATGCTTTAATAGGTTCTTGTTTCTTTTTGCCCGCAGATCCCTCATCAGAACCACTTTTGGGAGAACTTTGTGTTTTACTATTCTTATCTGATCCTTCATTATCTTTAGAATCTTGTTTTTGAGAAGACTGTTTAGAATTTTGAGGGTCAGAACTTCCGTCTGATCCTTCTTGGCCTTCACCTGAATCAGACTGTCCTTCACTAGAATCAGATTGATCTTGTTCTTCATCTCCTTCTTGTTGTTCTTCAGGCGGAGGAGGTGGGAACTTAAAGTAATCTAGTAATAGCTTATAAATTTTTTCTGCTTTATCATAAGCTTCTTTAGAATTATTTCCAAAGTCACAAAGAACTTTCTTAATTTTATCAAACAAAACCTGATGTCGATAAATAACCTTAGTATCTACTCTTGCAGGATATCTTACAATATATAAAATGTTTTGTAATACATCCATTAAATCATCCTGTTTTTCAGCTTTTTTATATAACAAATCAAAATAATAATATTTTGCTTGCCCAATAAAATTAGCATACCCAGGATAATTTTGTGTAGTATTGTATTCAATTCGTTCATCTTCAATAGTATTGAACAGATTAAAAAGGAACTTATTAGGTCTATTTTTACGAATTTCTGCCATATCTGTATATAATATGTGAGAAAATTCATGAATAGTTGTACCTAAGAATACATCTAATTTAACATTATTATCGATTTTATTATCATCATATACTTTAGTAGAAACAATAACTGTTTTTCCATCTGTACATGAAGTTTCTGCGTCTACATTTAACTGTATTCGAATACTTCTTGGGATATCCATAATATCCCTAATGTCACACGCGTGGCGATAGGAATCTCTTAAAAGTTTTCTTTTATTCAAATCAGGTGCAAAGAAAGAAGAATACGATCCACTTACTTTAGTATCCCATCCTAAACGAGTAGATCCTTTATAAGTAGATGTATAATTCTTACCTTTACGCCCAAACCAGTCAGTAAATGACATATTATTTACTCATTAACAATTTTCGTACTAATTCTCGAGACTCTTTACTATCACATAGTGGAATTAATACATAATTTAATGCATCTAATGTTGACCATCCATCATGAATTAATTCTGCAATCATTAAAGTTTCTCGAGTTGATACTGTAGTTGCAGCCTCTGCATTTTCTGCCATCCTACGAAGTTTAGCAGCAATAGAAGTAATCATATCAGCATCCTGTTTCTCAATATCACATCTCTTCATGAGAACTCGAGCTTCAATGTCTGCAGGAAGATATGTAAATTCAATTGGGAAGAAACGATTCTTTAATGCTTTATCAAGAGTTGAGGTACCAGTATATTCAATACCAATATTACAAGTTGATATAAAGCATACTTCAGGATGAATAGGAATTTCACGAATATCCTTAGAACCTGCAATTTCTACAGGCAAAGTCCTACGATGGTCAAGAGCAGGAAAAAGTATATTGAGGCAGGTAGCAGGCGCACGCGACAGCTCATCTAAAACAATAACTCCAGGTTTTTGAACATCTTGAGTAAATTTAGCATAGTCGAAGATAGACTTCCCCTCTTCGAGACGATGAACACCAAGTAAGTCTGATATAGGATCATGCATGGCACCCATATCATAAATAGTACAAGGAAGTCCTAATTGCTTACAAATTAATTCTACTACTTGTGTTTTACCAGATCCAGTAGGACCAGTTAGCATTGTATTTACACGTTTATAAATATTTCGAGTAAGTAGATAAAAAGTTTCATCCTTAATATAGAAACCATCTTTATCAATAGACATAGGAACTATATCAGGATTATTTTTAATTTGATATAAAACTTTTGACTTTAATTTAGCTTCTTCCTCTTCTATTTCTTCAGGAGTCTTATCCCTATTTTTAAGGTATTTTTGATATCCAGAATCTGCCTCAGGATTATCCGCTATTGAATATACGTCTCCAGAATAAGAATAATACTTTTGTGTTGATGCAAAATTTAGCTGTTTAGCATATAATCCAACTATACAATCAAAAGGATGTTGTACCCTATCAATTGTATACTGAGAAATAGATACAGCTAATTCATAAACAGGAGTTTTGTCAGGAAAATACTGCTTAGGCAATATTTGCCAAGTTCTTCGAGATCTAGTTTCAGTTAATTTACAATAAATTATCTCTGCCATTACTTATAATATGATAAATATTCAGAAGGACTAACAATACGATATTCTGTATTTTTAAAATCACTAAGTGTAAAAGAGTTTGTATAACTCATCATTGATCGAAGATAATGAACAAAATTCTCACACCATCCACTTAAAGGATACAAAATAGGTACTGTAACTTCTATTCCTTCTGCTGTTTTTAATTTTTGACTTCCAGTTTCTACTTGAGCTTTTTTAGTAGACATCCCATAATAAACTCGGTCTCGAGCAATATACTCTCCTCGTACCCAATGTTCTATTACTTTACCACAAGCTTCTTCTGCTTGAGCAAAGATTTTGCCTACCATTACATAATCTGCACCTAATGCTAACGCTTTAATAATCTTATCATAATTATCAAATCCTCCATCAGCTACAATAAATGGCAAAGACTCATATTTATGGGAAATACGCATAGCTTCTGCATCTTTAATTGCTTTTTCTATCTCCCACTTACGATCTACAACCTCTTTAATTAAAGAAGCCATAGCATAATGAACTCCTCCATTTGCAGAAGTAGTACATACTGATCCACCACCAATTCCAACACGTACAAAATCAATACCAGCTAAGGCATAATCTATATAAGTATCAGGATTTGCAATATTGCCTGCCATTAGTATAACATGACCTCCATATTTCTGTTTTACAGATTTACAAAGATCAATAAGCTTACGCATATGACCATTAGCAATATCTACGCATATATAAAATATTTCTTCCTCCTTAATTTCACCTAATTCTAGACCTGCAAATGTTTCAAATTCAGATAAACTTAAGGCCACAAAAGTTTTTGACATTAACTCATATCTAGTAGATAAATCTACTGAACGAGGAATTATAGTATTTATTTTATTATCCATAAATACCTGATAATTGCTCTCGTTAATTACTGAACTCATAGGAGCAGTAAACAACGGGAGCATATTATTAGCATTATATGGATTACATTGTTCACGATGTTCAATATCACTAATCCTAGCAGGTACTAAACAAATATCGTTCAATCCATATGTCATCTTTTAATCTTTTTTAGATTGTTTCTTTTCACGTTTTTCAGGGTCTTTAAACTTTTTTACCTTTTTACGATTAGGCTTAAAAGTTTCCTCTTCTTTACTAAATGTCTTACCAACTTGATAATCCCGAATAAACTTACCCATACTTATAAAAACAAAAAGAGGGAATTAATCCCTCTTATTCAATGACTAACGAACCAGGAGCAAGCCCTAATTCCTTTTCAATCTCGGTTATTGTTTTAGTAACTTTAGGTTTGCGAACTTTACGTTCCCAAGCTACTTCCATATTACTTACATCCTTTAGATTGTAATATTTACTTGTAGGCTTAAGAATACGTACAACTCTATAAGGACGATCTTCAGTAATATTATTAATATATCCTGAAGCAGCTAAATTACTTCCTGAAAAGTGCATTACTGTACCATTACTAAGTACAATTCCATACCGAATCATACCTGCATTTTCAAACTGAACGATTCGTCCAGGTACCAACTCTTTATGGAAGTTAGACTCTTTATCTTCAGATTTTTCCTCTGCAGCGTTTTCTTCTTCCTGTTCTCGTTCTTCTTTAGCTTCCATAATACACTTAGCCAAAATCTCTTTAGGAATATGCCGACTAAAAACCTGCATTAAAGGATGTTCAAAAATAGTTTTAAGATCGATCTCCTCTTTATCTTCTTCAGACTTATCGGTTTCCTCATCTTCGTCTTCCTTAAGAAATTCAAGAGCATGTGATAAATCATTAGTTGTATAGATTTTAGCATGATCTTCAACAAATTTATCAATTTCTTTTCGACCTTTAACATAGAAGAATGTTTTATCCTCCTTATCAATTAAAATTGAGAATTCTCCAAATGCAATAGGAAAAATAGGTGAGTTTCCAGCTTTGTAATCTAGACTTCCAAGAGCCAGAGCCAAAATAGGCATGTTTTCGGTTTTTACTAATAAATAACGCATTATATTAAATTTTATTTTTCTGTAGTTTTACAAACTTCTGTAATTTCATATACAGAATTTCTTGTTTTAAAACAATTTTTGCTAACAATTTCTACAACAGGAGATGTAGAGAATCCAAGTCCTAGATATACTCTATGTCCTTTTGTAATAGGTTCAATTAGCCTACCTATTTTTTCATATCCAGTATTAATTCCATTAGGATGATGTCCTGGAACATAACTACAAGTATCATTATCTGATAACTTAGTAATTTTAACGGTTTCTCCACGTTTGTAAGTAATTTTATCATAATAAATCTCTCTTACCTTTTGGAGTATTTCGTCTCGATGATCATCCTTATCGTAGATTGAACCTTCACAATCACATTGTTTTAGTAGAATTAAAAGTTCTACATTTACTTCATTAAGATTATTAGCTAGTTTTAGTATAGCTTTTTCAGGATTTGTCTGTTCAAGAATATACATAGGCTGCATATGCCAGCGAACTAATGAAATAATTGCTGTATGTAAATGTTTATCTACTTCTAACTTAACTAATAAATCTTTTGCAATTTCTGCACTTTTAATTGCATGGTTACTTGCATGATATAGGCCATCTTCTCCTTTCTTTGTTGTAAAAGCTTTGCCAACATCATGCAATAAAGCAGCATATACTAAAATTTCTCTAATTTCAGGTGATGCTAAATAATCAATAGTTTCATTTGAAATATGATCTAATGCACTTTGTACAACCATACAAGTATGTACAAAAGCATTACCCTCTTTGTGCCATATTTCATTTTGAGGTATTCGTTTTAGTTTTTCTATTTCAGGGATTAAATCTAATTTTTCCCAATGAAATGTGTTTTCAGTTGAATCGTATAATTTCATATATAATAATTTATGCACCTTCGTTTTCATCAAATTCAAGTCTGTAATAATTTTTATGAGAACATATTACAGTTCCTGTTCGTTTTTCAAGATCTACTCCAATCAAACCTATAAAATTATTACATTCTCTACACATGCCTGAACAAATATGTGGTTTAAGACCATCGCGAATAACATGTTTTATACTTTCTCTTTCAAAATTGTCTATAGAACAAATATTACATTCTATAAAATTTTGTGAAAAATCTGTAGGAAAGTATTTCTGAACTTTATATAATATCATAGTTATATTTATTTAGTATAGGAGGCGGGAGTCGAACCCGCAATGAGCATTGCAGCTCGCCAGATTAGAAGTCTGGTCCATTATCCATTCTGGTCACTCCTACTTTTATAGTATCTATAATAATATCTGTCTCCGTTTTTATTTTTAGATTTGTAAGTATCCAACTGAGAATCGCAATTAGGACATATACATCTTAAATTATCTCTTTTATTATTAGAAGCATGACCGTCAATATGATCTAAAATAAAAACTAACTCTTTCCCATTTCAACTGGGTTCCATCCCACAAATGGCACATTTATTATTCTGTTCCTCTAATATATACTTCTTAGATGATCTAGGGTTATAATTAGCTCTCATAATAGAAGGATCTCCATTAAGAATTAATTCATATCTTTTCTTAGATTGGTACTCTTGTTGACATTTACTACTACAATAAATTCCGCTATGAGATAAATATAATATAAATTCTTTTCCACAGTTCTTACAGATACCTTTTTTAGCAGTTCCTCTTCTAAAAGTTTCGCATGGATTTACTGCTCTTCTAGAAGGAACAATTATATTTAAACGTTGTGCTACTTTTCTAATATTGCTACCACTACATTTATACTTACGACCTACTTCTTCAAAACTTAATTTTTCATCAATAAGGAACTTAATTAAATTTTCTTTTTCTAATTTTCAACTTATCATATATTTTATATTTAAAATTTTCGTACACAAAGATACAAAAATTTTATTAAAAATACAAAGTTCGAATCAAAAATTAATTTCTATCCCTTGAACTACGGGAGCAAGATTATTTAAATATAATCATAAATTCTTGCTAGAATTGCCATAACTGCTTCTTCAATAGTTAATTCTGTTGGAGCTACTGTATATAATATATACGGAGGCATCCAAGCTCTTGCACTATATCCAATAGGGAAAGTTCCTTCTTTATTCCAACACACTCTTGTCTCAATAAATATTTGTTTTTCTATAGCTAACCATTCTTGAAGTTTTATTACATCTTCAGGCCCGTTATAGCCTTTAAGACTCATTAATTTATACATTTTAGACATGTGTAATTAAATATTCATATGCTTGATTAATTTCAATAAACTTTTCCTTAGAGCCTCCTTTATCAGGATGATACTGAAAACACAACTTACGATAAGCAGTTTTGATAATAGCCTTATCTTTAGTAATATTAATTCCAAGTATTCTATAATACTCATTTATATTAGGTTGTTTTTGAGATTGATAATTCTCTCTACTTTTTCTTCGATAGTCTTCCTGTTTACGTTTATATTTAAAATATCCTTGATAAAAAGTTACATAAAATTCTGCAGATTTATAGTAAAAGCAAAAAGAATTAGACCATTCAGGTTTTATAAATTTTTGACAATATTCTTGAAACCATGTAAATTTATCTTCTTTAGAATAATACACAGAAATCTTATTAAAGGTCCTACGAATACTACGATAAAATCTATCATTATCAATAACACTAGAAGGAAGCTGCATAACCTTAATCATGTATTGTAAAACAATTTCGTCATGATTTCTTTTAGAACTTAAATTACCAAAAATTAAATCAATAGCATTATCAAAATCAATAATAGTTATCAAAGAGCCATATGATTTCATTACTTTTGTATAAGAATCTATATGGAAGAAATTTGCTTTTAGTAAGTTTACTCCTAAAGCTTTACAAATAATAATCAGAGCTTCATCATATTTATCTAACTTTACTTTATATAAGTTTTTAGTTAGAATATTTCTATTGTTAAACATCTTTTTAATAAACTTAAACATATCTATAAAATAGAAAATGCCTCCAAGATAGGAAGCTATTAGAGTGCCCTCGACAGGATTTGAACCTGCACCCTACTATTACTTCAGACCGCTTTCTAAGAGCGGCATGTCTGCCAGTTCCATCACGAGGGCAAATAGAGAGTAAATCTCTCTATTATTCTTCTAAAAATTCAGGATCTCCAATCTGAGAAGTTACTGTAGGAGATAGATTTTGAACTTCATATTCGATAATTTGATCTTTAATATCTTTTCCAGAATAATTATCTTGAATTAGAAACACGATATGTTCTACTTGTGATTGAGATAAAGTTCCACTATACTTAATAGTTTCTGCATCATCACTTCTAACTAAGATATCACAATGCCTAGAATCAGAATTTAACCAATTCTTATTCGAAGAATTAACTTCTTCAGTGTAATCCACATTTACTTGTACTACTTTCATATTATATTTTTCTTAAAATGCATTTGAAGTGTGTTGTATCCTTTAATAGGATATTAAAATCTTTAAGAATTCCTTGCTGAGTTTGAGGCATAATAAATTCGTAAAAATAATCAATAACATAGTTATTAGGAACTTTTGATAAAAACTCTTCGATAGTTATTGGAAAATAATTTTCTCTAACTTCTCTAGCCCAATTTTCAACCCATTTATATTTCATAAGGAAATGAACTAGATTTTTATTGTTACTAATATTTCCCCAAATAGATTGAAACTCAGCTAAATGTGTGGGATTAGCATTATGTAAAACTCTAGAAACATCATTAATATCAGACATTCTATCAATTGATTTTCGAGGAGTTAAATCTCGAATAGCAATATATCTAAAGTTTTCATTAAAAACTTGTCTCCAAAATTCATTTACACTTTGATTATCACCGTAACTATAAACTTCATGAATAACAGAAGAAAGTATTAAAGTAGCATTATCTAACTTTAAGGATATAACGTTTTCAAAATTATTATATAAAGAAACATTACATCCTTCAAGATTCTTTTCTGCAACTTGAAGCATTTCAGGAGATATATCATATCCAATTAGTTTCTTATCAGGAAACATCTCATGAATATGTTTTAATAAAGATCCATCAGCACATCCAAAATCAATGAACGTATCCGAATCTACAAAAGATAGAAAATATGCTTTATCTAAAAGTGATTTTCGCATATTATCATTATATACCTTTAAATTTGCTATTTCCATTCTATAGGTTCTAAGTATATTCTATAACAAATAATTTTATAAGCGTCTTGCTCTCCGTTATCTGCGCAACCATGATTACCATAATGTGGGTCTATAGTCTTATTACGACAATAACCATACCTACAGATCTGATAAATCGAACATATACGTTCACAAGTATGACGAACGCTTGTATTATCTACTCCTACTCTCTGTAAATATAAATTGTATTCTGGTATATAACAAATTTGATGTTTATTAATTATTAGTTTACTCATGTTATTTTAAATTTGCGGAGAGTACTAGATTCGAACTAGTGGCACCCTTTTGAGGTACGTCGTCTTAGCAGGACGATGGGTTAAGCCAACTCCCCCAACTCTCCAAAAAACAAGTTTTTATAGAACTTGTTTTATATTAAACAAAGTAGAACCTGAACAATATGAAGACTTTGATCAATATAATAAGCGGTAAAGTCTTTCATATATTTCTTATATAAGCCTCTACATTTCCAGTAGTCAATAAGATAATGTCCAACTAATAACATTACAAGTTTCCAAACTGTAGCTAGCCCTAGAAAATATAAAGCAATATAAATACCTAATGCCCAAATAGCACAATGAACAAATAAAATATAATTATTTTTACATTTATATTCTGCAAGAAATGTTCCTTGCAATGGATAATCTAGAACTAAGTTTAAAAAATAAAGAATAATAAAAGTAAACATTTTATAAGTCTATTATTTTTAAGATTACCTTAATGAAAGACTCTATATTTGAATGAGAAGTGTTAAGCTCATCAAACTCCTTCTTATGTTCTAATACACTTATCATAAAATAATCAAACATACTACCAGTAACAACTCTTAATGCCTCTTCACTCAAGAGATTTCTTAAAGGAGTATCTCGAGTAAGATGAATAGTACTAAAGTCTAAACTACTTGCATAACGAGAGATATTAATACATAAAGAAGTTAGAACAATATTTTCAGGATCTGCGTACCTTTTTACTAAGTCTTCAGTTAAAACTAGTGGAAGTAAAGTCCCGTCACAAAATTTTACAAGCGAAAATAATGTAAAAGGGATACAAAACATATTTCCACTATCTGGTTCTCTATAAATTTGATTAGGAAGTGGAAAATAAGCTAACCCTTGAGGGCTTAAACAGCCTGAAAATACAAACTTGTTAATTTTTTTACTATAATCAAGCTCTAAGTAAACATACTTATACTTATCGTGATTAGTTTCATACCAACCACTTTTAGCTAAAGTGTTTATGTCTGTCATTTTGTATATATTGTTTTAAAAGTATAATTCTTTCAATTATTTTGTTGTGATTAAATGCCCATTTATAGTTGTTTAATTTTCTTATATCAATCCATTTAACCTCTTCAACTTCATTATCTTCGCCTCCAATAGGTTTAACTTGAGAAAGTAATTTATAAGGTACTAAAGCAGTATATCTAAGAGTAATATTTTGCTTATTAGCCTTTGGACTTGTTTCAACCTCTACAAATTTAGGAACTTCAGGAGTAATTACATATCCTGTTTCTTCCATAATTTCTCTGCAAACGGCATCTTCTCCAGTTTCATCAAAGTCTATATAACCACAAGGACAATTCCAATATCCTTGAAAATCAGGAGTTCCAGTACCACGTTTATTTGCTAAAATACATAAGTTTCCAAATTTATCTCTAGAAAATAGAAACATAGCAACTGCACAAGACCTCGAAATCCAGTATTTTTGATTATCTTCTTTTGAAGTTACTTGAAAATTTTTCATTATTTGCAATTTTTATTATTTTGTGCCCCCGTGAGGATTCGAACCTCATTAGTCTGAGACGCGAAATTTACAGTTTCGTGCAGATCTCCAACTCTGCTGCGTGGGCATACCTTTTTTAATTCCAGTTGCCTTTAATATGAGTCTCTTTAAGAGGTGGAATTAGTAAATAAAGTCCATATTTTAAAAGTCTAATATCCCAAGGATATAAAGAAATTACAAATGTACCTTTACGCTCTGTTGATTTAAAGTACCAACGTAATCCCTCTCTATGACTATAAACAACATGTTGAATAAAATTTTTCATTTAAGAGTTATAATCTTTAATCTGTCAGGTAAAATAGTTTCTTTACATGCATATTCAGTTCCTTCAACAAACTTTCTGCGATAGATTATTTCAAGATTAAGAGTATTAACTTCAAGAATTACACAAGAATTACTATTACCATATAACGCTTTCTTCCATTTAGCAATTCCTTCTAAATCAGTCATATAAACTAACTTCTCAGTTGGATTATCATTTTTACAATGAGTACACTGAGAACCAATATCTGGAATAAGTCCTTTATCTAAAATACTATCTAAATTTTCTTTTAAGGTTATATGATAAAGAATTCTACATTCGTCTCTTTTTGGGAATTTCTGTACCATTTTCAACAGCATTTAACCAATCATGTTTATATTGAACTGCTTCTTGAACATGTTCTAATAATTCCTGTTTTTGATAATTTTTAAACAATCTTAAGATATTCTCTCTACCTACAGGATTTGCAGATTGACTTGCAAATAATGGAAGTTTCTTTCCCTCATCAATACAACGATTTACAATATATTTAGCTATATCATAACCGCTTTCTTCTTCTCCTAAATCGTGATCAAGACAAATTGCATCAGGCCAGTCTTTTTCAAGAAATTGTATTGCTTCTTGATAAGTTTGCGCCCATATTACAAAACAGTTTCGACCGATAGGACTAAAATTTAACCAATCATTCTCAAGAGGATTACGAGCATCGTCCACCCAAAGTAATGTTTTCATTTTTATTAATCCGCCAAGTTCATTGCTTTTACAATTGCCGCTCCTAAGCATTCCCGATAATTATGGTATCTTTCAGAAGAAGCATAACACGGCTCTGTATCTCGCCTATTAATTCTATAAATAGAGTATGCATATCCATTAGGATGCCATCCGATTTCTACATGTAAAGACTCTTTATCTCTTAGTTCATCCAGAATATCATGTAAACCTGTATTTTTCATAATTATATAATATTTAATGCTCTTATAATTCCAGCTTCTAAACAATCTAGATAACTAGTATATACTTCAGAGAAAGTATCATATGGTTCATCCTCTTGAGAATCAATTTTATAAATAACAAACATCCAACCATGAGGATACCATTGTATCTCTACATGTAGGAATTTTTTCTCCCGCAGCCAATCCAAAATATCATATAAACTAGAAGAGTTATTATATAATGGAATCTTTTTATTAGCTAACTTTTTAATTTGGTCATTAATCATTTTATAATTCTTTAGTATTTCCACAACTAATACACTTACTGTATGTAGTACAAGCTAAGTTTGACATTCCAACAGAAAGTAAAGTTGAAAAGATTCTAGCTACACCAGAAGCTCCATATGCATCCTCCGTCCAAATTATATGAACTGTTTCTTTGTCACATTCTGGGCAATATGTTTTAATAGTCTTCATTTAGATTACAATGACATTTAGGATTATGAACAACTGCTACACCATGACCTTTAGTAAAACTAATATAATCATGTCCTTCAAACTTAAATTTATGTGCAGTACCAATATAGTATCCATCTTCAGATCTTATAGTTTCTGACTTAGGATCAATTACAGCATTACAACTAACTGTAATTAAACAAATTAGACAAAGTAAAAATTTCATATTTTTATTTCTTAAACCAGTTAATTATTTTATCAACTGAATCTTTAACTACATTTCGATAAAAACATAAATTAAAAAGTTTGAAACACTCTTTAAAGGTATTAGGATTTGAAGGATATCTGTACCAAAGTTCAGGTTTACTTGCATTTTCTATAGTTATATCAAGTTTAGCATTGCATCTAATAGATTCTGTATTAACTTCTTTTAAAAACTTATAGAAAATTTGTTTATCTTCTGTAGAACCAAAAGTATTAAGATGATCTATAAAAGCGCCTACTTTGACAAGTCTTATCTTAAGACTTTCATAATACATAACTGTTATTAGTTCATATAAAGCTATGAATATTATAATAAATACAATTAACATTATTGTAAGGATTTAATAATTTCTACTGCAACTTTGCCATCATATCTTCCTTTATATTCTTCTGAAAGATATTTCATAATTTTTGACATATTGTTACCTGCAGTTAATTGTGAACCAATAAGTGCAGTTAATTCCTCCTTAGTAAGAGGTTGAGGTAAATAACTCTCAAGGAAAGCATTTTCTTCGTTTAGGGTATTAAGTTGATCAACTCTATCCACCGAACATTCACTAATAGTCTGTTTATTATCTTTATACATTTTCTGTATAACATCCATAACCTGACTACAAGAAGGATCTTTACTAATCTGTTCACACTCTCCAATGATAGTATTTAACAAATTATAAATTACCTTATTATCTCGCTTAATCTGCTTAAGCTCTTTTAATTTCTTTAATGTCACCATATTTTTTAATTCTTGCAATATTATTAATTCCAGCCATATGATGGTTACAACAATCTACTGAAAATTTTTCAGTAATACCTTCTATGTAATAACTCCATGCAGGACCAATTACAATAGCATTTCTATTACTTTGATCAACAAATATAAATATTTGAGCATCAGTAAATGCTTGTCCTCCTATTCCACCTAATCCACAAGTTGTATCAGGAAAAGTTTGAGTAAAAGAAATAACACTATCATATTGAAATATTATATATCCATACTCCTCTAATAGTTCTTTACAAAATTCTTTAAAAGTCATTATTTCATTAACTTACTGCCCCTTGGAGCACATTTTTCACAATAAGGACATATCCACCCTGTACTTAAATATTTAGCAGGTTTTCCACAACTTATACATGTATGATAAGAAATATCTTCATACTTATTAATTATAGTCTGTATTTCTTCTGGAGCTCCTGCATCATACCAACGAAGAGAACCGTACTTCTCTTTAATCTGCATAATTCTATAATTATATAAATAATTATGCTTTTTAAGAGCTTGTTTTATTTCTTTACACATTTGAATGCCAAATGCTTTTCTCCAACCAATTGGCATACTATTAAGTTCTGTATAAGTTGGAATAAAACAAATTTTAGGAATTATATTTTCGTAAATATAGTTTAGAATAGTATAGATCTTGACACTTTTGGTATCAGCTACAAATTCTAACTTCTTATAACTAAATCCATAATTAGTATTAGTAACTTCCTTTTTATGTATATGATAATATAAAACAGGTATATTATTGAAGGTTGATTTACTTACAGTAATTCCTGAAATCTTAAAATTATCACCCACATGCTTTTGTATATTAAAATCATAAGGTTCTTTCAATATATCACTATAAAATCTTAAAATAGTATTATTACGTATAAGCCTTGCTTTAAAATTGTATTTATCCTTGAAGATTACTTGCTTTGTAATAGTAGTACATTCTTGAGGATCTTTATAAAACTTATAAGCTAAACTGATATCATAATAAGACTTACTATAGTATTTGTATACTAAATTAGACATCCATCTTATATAAACTGTATGTTTATCTGAAAATCTATTTCTTGGATATAAGAATGGAAATCTTATACACAAATATATTGCATTAAAAATTTTAGATAAGGATTTCATGTTTTTAAAATTTATTAGAGTGGGTAATTACTTTTTATAACGATACTTTCTAGTACTATTTTTATTTCTGGAGCCAAAATGTTCTGTCATAGCATGATGATTAGGACATAAAACCTGAAGATTTTGCTCTTTATTATTAGTTGCATCTCCATCTATATGATGAATTTGCAAAATAGATAATCCAGTATAAGGATTAATAAAATTGCATCCACACCCTGGAATTTCACAAGTATAATTAGTCTTATCTAATAAATATTTTCTTATATGATTTGAAAGACCATCTGTACCAGACATTCCTGTTTCTTTCCCGTCTTTCCACCTTTGAATATACTCCTTATATTTAAATTCAACTTGACAAATAATACTACAATATTTATTTCTTGCAAAAATTTCCTTTCCACAATTTAAGCATTTACTAGTTGCATTTTTGACATATTTACCACTAGTTATAGCACCTCTTTTTATATTTGTATAACTAGTTGCACAAGAGTGAGAACAGAAGTTATTTTCTCTTTGATTTCAAGGAATAGGTTTTTTACATTTTTTACACAATTTAGGATTTTTTATATAATCTGTTTTAGTAAATCGTGTAAAAACAGGAATTTTTAGTCCTTCCTTAACTCCTCAAACTCTTAAATATTTTCTATTATAAGTATTATCGTGAATTTCTAATTTTTTACAAATTTCATATAAACTTTTACTACTAATTCACGCAAGTTTAATTTGTCTATCTGAAAGTTCTTTAATAGTTTTCATCAATATTCATTATTCACTTTAGAGCGTCGTAAGAGATTCAAACTCTCCCCTTTAGATTGGAAGTCTAATATGCTATCACTAACACCAACGACGCAAACCATTAATATTTATTCTAGCATCATTTCTCTAACTCTTTGTTGATATACAGAAATAATATAAGAAATTTCTCTTCTATGAGGACTATGCCCCCAACGAGTAGCTTTATCTAATTTAAAGATAATATTCCACTTTACCTTTTCGCTCCAATTCAAAACACATTTCTTTGAATTTCAGTTTGAATAGATTCAGCACAAGCTTCTAATTTCTTTAAATCATTATTACATATTGATAACCAAAGTTTTCTTTCTTCTGTCATTTAGAACTAAGTTTTACTTTTCGCAAAGCAATTTCTTGACAATCCTGAATAAACATTGCAATTTTATCCTTATATTCCCATTCCCAAGTATAATCTAAACGATCTATTTTAAAAAACAAGTAAGCCATTACTTCCTTACTCCATGCTTTAAATACAACATATTGAGAAGGTTTTTGAACAGATTCTGCACATTTTCTTAGTTTACGTAATTCATTTTCATACATAGACCTGTACAGCTTTTCAATTTTGTTCATTTTAGTATTTTTATTTTAAGGATTATATAGATTATTCCAGTTATCATTAACGATTCAAATAAATATCCAAGAGAAATTAAACTACCTAAAGCCGCTAATACCCAAACTAATACAGCTGTAGTTAAATGCCGAATATCATCAATTCCATTCTTAAATATTATACCTGCGCCAATAAAACCAACACCAGAAGCAATTTGTGCAGCAACTCTAGACGGATCTCCACCTATTTTAATTGAGATATATGTAAAAACAAAAGAACCTAACATAATTAATATACAGGTTCTAATTCCAATTATTTTAGATTTAAATTGTCGTTCATATCCTATAAGAGCTCCACATACCAAAACTGCAATTAGACCTGTAATAAAAGTAAACATTAGACTTCTATATTTTTAAATATGTTATACAATGATAAGAAAAAGGTATAGAGTATAAATAGTATATTCATTCCAGGAATAAAAAGAAATAGACAAAGACTACTATCACCATCACTATCCCTAAACTTATCATTCCAATATTCAAATATTTTTCCAATAGCAATCTTTTCTTTATGACTTACTTTATAAGCAAAAACAAAAAGAAAAGCATTAATAAATACAGGAATAATATAACATAAAATAATAACAAAAAAAGTATACATCCTATCGAATTTTTATATTACTCATTAAATTTATAAAAAATATAATAAGTCCTGCTAATAATATAAAAATATTAGCGAGAGGAACCCAAGTAAAAATTACTAAAGGATTTCCATCAGCTGCATCATAATATTCATACATATCTCCTATTGTTTTCCCACAATCAGTGCGCTTCTTCCAAAAATATAATCCAACGATATGAATTAAAAATATAGGAAGTAAATAAAATAAAATGAAAATAATAATTATCATTATTTATACTGTTTTATATTTTCTATATATGTTTTCTGTTCCTCACCTGTAGGACCAACCATTAAGTTAAACTTTGTTGTTGCACATGAGCTTAACAATATTAATATCAAAATTAGGATTATTTTCTTTATATTTTTCATTTTCAAATCCAAAATCGTTAAGTTTTTCAACCATTTTTCTAAAAATAGTTATATCAGTAATTCTTGATTCAATAATTTCAAATTGTTCTGTATCAAAAATACCATATACTCGCATATAATCCTCACGATCTTTTGCTCTACAGTAAAATATAATTGCAGTTTCATCGTGATTATAGTCAACTGGACTTACAATTATTTTCACTTGTAATCCTAATTAAATTAATACAATTTCTAATACCTTATCTAAAGTATCTATATCAATATCAGGATAAGCTGTTAATATTTCCTCTCTAACCTGTTGTTCCCATCGACTATCGATAAGATCAGATCATCCATTTTGTTCTAAAAGTAACAAAATATCCTTTACTTTACTTTCCATCCAATAGTATTTATAAAAACTTGTGTAACTAAATCAAGATTCATCATGATTTGTTCATGTACATCTAATTTAATTTCTCTTTTAGTTACAGGCCATCCTTTAACAATCATTTCATATTCACATCGAGACCAGAATTGATATAAAGATTTACTTCTAACAAATTCTTTAATATCATCAAAAGACTTAAATTTAGATTTATCTTTTTCTTCTTTCCATTCTCTTACAAAATATGGAATAACATTATATTCTTCTATTGTTTGTGTATTAAAATTCCATATAAGTACGTTAAATATATTTCTCATAACTTTAAAATTTTGTGTAGCGAGTCTCGGATTTGAACCGAGGTCTAGAGCTTATGAAACTCTCGAGGTAACCATCTTCTCCAACTCGCTTAGAGGTAGAAGCAGGACTCAAACCTGCGATCGTGGTGTTGCAGACCACTGCCTTATCAACTTGGCTATTCTACCAATCGTATTCTATAGATATTATTCATATCATATTCTATAGTTAATTCATCTACAATTCGTTTTGCTTCCATAAGACCCATAGTCATCTTATAATCAAGATTTTTAATAAAAATTCTATCTTTTATTTCTTTAACTTTTATCAATTTCCAATTCGGAGGAAATTTTAAAAGAATAAAAAATAGACTTCTTGTAAGATAATTTATTACTACATGTGGAGTAGATACATCTCCTCCACTATATAGTGGAATAGTTTTAACTAAAAAATTTGGAGGTATAATCATAATTTTTTGATTTAAGGGATGCATATAGGATTCGAACCTATGACTTCTGGCACTCCTTGCCAGAGCTCTACCACTGAGCTAATACATCCATTAATAAAAACAAGTACTAAGCATATCTATTATTAAGATTTACAGGCAGTGCACGTGTTACCAAACTTAATAAGGAAGACGATAGTGCGGAACTGAAATGAGTCGAACATTTACCTCTGGATTTTCAGTCCAGCGAGCGCACCTAGCACACCGCAGTTCCAAAAATCCTAGTATTTCTACTAGGATTAGATTCATAGCAGGGCTCTTCAGCCCCGAAAACTTTTTTCTTTAACGTCTGATTTATAAGCTCTTAACAGATTACAGTACTCTTTCTGTATAGAATCCTAATCTACAGAAGATTGTGGACCGTAGGGTAATCGAAACCCTGTTTTCTGGTTGCAAACCAGATGTAATAGCCACTATACTAACAGCCCTAATTATATATAAGCACACTCTTAAGGATTCGAACCCCAAAGAACAGTTTTGGAGACTGTCATGTTACCAGTTACATCAAGAGTGCTTATTTAAACAAATAAATTCGATAGTCTAATTTAATATAACGTACTCTAATATCATCTTTTCGTTCTAAAGGAGTACATGCAATATCGACACAACATGTCTTACCATTTATTCTATTATACTCACGAAATATACAAGATTTACCTTTAATAACACTCATATAACACGATGATTCTCCTTGTATACCTAGAATAACCTGATGTAATCGATATCTATAACCAAATAATAGAATTATTTGAGAAACTCTATGTTTTGCTGACATAAACTCTATGATCTATTTTAATATACCTAACTCGAAGACCATCTACTCTATCTATACATTTAAAATCACTACAAGCCTTTCCTGTAAAAGCACATGGCTTTCCAACAGAAGATTCATAACAAAATCTTTTTATAGGTGTTCCTTCAGGTACACATTGAATAATTAAAGTTTTATATCTAATTATTTTCCAATATTTTAATACAATATCTCTACTCATCTAGTCTAATTCTATATATGATTCTTATATACCAGAAATTTTCTTCTTTAGATTTTATACAAACTAAGCTACATGCACGACCAATCTTATATAAATTACATCCAATATTCTTCTTATTATCAAAACAATAGAAATGTTTTTTACTTCGAATAGCCTGGAATATATAGTTATTTATATATTTAAATAGTTGATTTAACTTGATTTTGTTAAGTTCTGTAAGATCTTCTACTGTTTTCATATATTTATTGCGGAGGATGAGGGACTCGAACCCCCACGCCGTTTTAAGCGACCTACACTTTTCAAGAGTGCTGCCATTAGTCCAACTTGGCTCAATCCTCCGTATTTTAACACAAAAAGTTAATAAATTTGTAGCAAATTATTTATCATCTAGTCTAATTCTATATATGATTCTTATATACCAGAAATATTGTTTTCCTTGTACACATGCTCTATAACAAAATGGCTTATTAAAACTAGTACGATACATAAAACCACACTGGTTAATATTACTAGATCCACCCTGACAAAATCCTGCATTTCTATTTTTAATAACTTGATATATATTATAAGTTGGATGTTTGAATAACTTATTTAGTTTAAGTTTTCTAAGTTCTGCATAAGTATTTATCTGTTGCATAAGTTTAATATTAGCTGGAACGGTGGGGCTCGAACCCACGTAACCCAAATTAACAGTTTGGTGCTTCAACCACTCAGCCACATTCCAATTATATTTTATATTCTATCATAAGAAGCTTCTAAGAATACACGATAAGAAACTCTCCAAAAATAATATTTAAGACAACTTTTATTGAAAGCAGGTAAAAACAAAATACAATAATTGGTTGACTTATAGCATTGATTATTACTACAATGGTTTTGTTTTAGAGATCTAACTGCTTGTATACAACACTTTATTTCAGGAAAATATTTAATCTGCATAGATTCTATATTTAATCATATTATAACGTCTGTTACTACATCCTCCAAATTTCTCATTAAAAATCTCACATCCATTTGAATTATGATGATATTCAAATCCATAACATTTTTTATTAGGGGTAATATGACATAAATAACCTCTTCTTATAGATTGTATATACTTATTTTCAAAACGTTTTATCATTTGTAATTCTGACTTAAAAATTGTGTGAGCCTACAGGGACTCGAACCCTGACAACTACATTAAAAGTGTAGGATACTAACCGATTATATTATAAGCTCTGCCTAAGGATTACACTCCTCTTTATAATTATTCATCTATAAAAATTCTATGTAAAAGTCTAATATGTATAAAGTTTTTATGTTCTTTGTTCCCTGAAGCTGTACATTTTAAATTTTCACGTTCTTCAAAAGAGAGATTTGCTTTAACAAAACATACATGTTCTGTTTTATCTCCTAAACAAGAATATCCACATCTTTTTTGTTTACAAGGATATTCCTCTTCAAGACTAACAGTTACTGTTTGTAAATATTTTCCTGGTATAAATTTCCAAATCTTATATTCTTTCATAATTTTCTCTTTTAGTACCTACAGAAGGACTTGAACCTTCAACCGCTTCCTTATCAGAGAAGTACGCTAACCAATTGCGCCATGTAGGTATTTAGTAGAAGTTATTATTATTTTAACTAATCTACTATATCGTAAGTATTCTTCTATCTCTCTAGGAAGCTGGATCTACCTAATTTCGAGAGAAATACTTCTTAATTCTTATAGTTTGGGGTTTATAAGATAAGGTCTAACCATTTGTCCAGATTCGTATGTTTAAAGAATACTTTTAGGTGTCCGAGGAGATTCAAACTCCCGATCTCAAGTGCCACAAACTTGCGCTTTAATCAACTAAGCTACGGACAACATATAGATTAATGTTCCCATGGATGTTTTTTATCAAAAAATCCAGTTTCTTTAATGTAACTACCTATAAATAGGCCAATTATTATAGGAACATAAAATCCTGCAAATACTATGTACCATTTATCTCCAACAGTCCATGGTTCTCCATCATCTGTTCCAATAACAATAAACGCACAAAGTAACCAATAAATAAATATCCAAAACATCATTAGAATCCAATTTTACGTCTAGTCTTATGTTCATAAGACTGAACATCAAGATTATAGATATCTGCAAGAGTCATACCTTTACTTGCCTCAGGTTTACCTAATTCCTTAAGTATTCTATTAGTCTTCTCTAAAGAGAGTTCATCAAACTTGTATTTTGCAGCAAGTCGACCCTTTCGCATCAATGCTTTATCAATACTTGTATCAGGACTATTAAATGTAGCAATAAACTTAATATTTAAAATATCTGAATAAATACCATCAGTCATATTAAGAATATTACTAATACCATTTGTAAATACATTTTCAGAACGATCTTTAAGAAGCTGTTCACAATCCTCAAGAATAATTACTGAATTCTTATGATCAAGAATAAAGTTTAAGAATACAGGATCAGATAAGCTATTCATCATAGAGTTATTAATAATAATAAATTGCTTATCAAAATTATTAACTAAGTGACGAATCATATAGGTTTTACCAGTACCTTGAGTTCCATGAAGAATAACTAAACCAGATTTTGGACTATTTAAGAAGTCAGAAATATCTTTATAAACAGGTTTGAAATCATCATTATAGTGTTTATCAAGGTCAACATTAACATCTCTAATCTTACATTCAGTTAAACCATAATCCTGACCATCAAAAGTAATTAAGTTAACTTTTGTTGTAGAAACTACTTTTTCTGAACATTCTTCAAATAAAGATTTAATATCCTCTATAAAGTTACCTATAAGAGCTTTATCACAAAAATAAATTAACATTCTAGAAGAATAATAATTCAAAGCGCATCTATACTCTTCACAAATTCCACTAAATTGTAAGGCAGTAGGTTGACTTACATAAAATGGACGATCCAATTCTTCAAGTACCTCTTCAGAAACTTCAGGTTTGACTCCAATTACATTATCTTCCCATATACAAAAGTTAGTAAACTTTTCTTTAAACTTCTTTAAGAACTTATTTTCATTTAACTTCTTTTGTTCAAGGTTACAGATTACTGATACACAATTTGGATATTGTTTATATTTATCTACTAACCAAAGTGTTGGAAGAAAGTTTCCAGAATTTTTATTTACATGATCTAATGTTATCATCTTATATACATTAATTATTAGTAGAGAGTGAGAGAGTCGAACTTCCGATCTCCTGAATGTAAGTCAGGTGCCGTGAACCACTTGGCTAACTCTCCATTTTACTATTTACATAGATTCTGTATTTAACTTGAGCTTGTATTATATAATCACTATACTCTGAATAACTCTCACAAGTAAAACAACACCCTATTTTTGCTGAGTTATCTCCTCGAGATCGACATATGCAATAATTACCAAATTGATCAGGATCTGCACAAGACTTACTATCTGCAGGAGTTGTTTGAATTATATAACCATCAATAAATTGAATACAGAATGGATTAGGGTTATCAATAAAAGATTTCATAAATATAATTAATTATTAGTCGAGTATGATTGTAACGCTCAATCCCCTAGAAATCCCAAATTTCTCGTGCTACTTCCACACCCCATACTCGAAAACTATCCTTTATTCAAGGATAGCAGTTAATTTTGCAAGAACACTTTCGTTCTTTTTGCAGATTGTCTCAAGTGCTTCTTTCTCAGTTTGAGCAGCTTTAATTTCCTCTTCTTTAGCAGCAATACCTTCTTTTGCCTGAGTATTAACTGCATTAAGTCCATCAATTGCTGTTTTAAAAGCATTTAAAACATTGTCTACTTTCTTCGACAGATCTGTAGATGTTGTACCTTTTGAATTAAACATGTTTAATAATTTTAAAAGTTAATATTGTGAGAGAGTATTTACATACCCCCCCCAATAATAGAGGCCCCTAACGGTTACGATCCGTTCTCCTCAGGTTACAAAACTGACATTTTTCCAAATAAACTAAGGGGCCATTAAAATAAAGTTCTTAATCGTGCTTACAGCAAACGTCTTTACACACGAATAACAAGCTCTCCCAAATAGGGTATATTTGCAGCTAATAATTAAGAACTTCGCGGTCTTAACGAGAATCGAACTCGTGTCTCCAGCGTGACAAGCTGGAAGGATAACCACTACCCTATAAGACCATTATTTATAAAGTTATTCTATATTTAATACGTATATATACTCTACTTGGACAAGGATAAAAAGAACAATCTGAACTATATTGAAAACAACAAGGCAATTGCTTCTCAGAGAAACAACTATTCCCTTCCTTACATATTTGTATATATTTCTTCTCACTAAGAAAATAAATCTTTTTAATCAAACATTAAAAAATCTTGAATAATTAATTTTCTAATAGAAGTCTATAATTGCGAATAATTAAATTTCTGAAAAAGGTTGGACCCCATACCCAGTTTTGAGTATTTGCAAGATAAACTACATCCTTGGGTTCATACTTTAAAGTATGAATTTGATCCGCATATTTTAGCATTTCGTTAACTACAAAGGGGGTGTACAGTTTTATTATCTTTTAAGACCTCCTTACTTGCAATTACTATTTTATCTCTAATTTTTAGTCCATGTTTATGAAAATATTCTGAGCGTATTATCATATATCTTATTTATTAATCCCACCATTCTAACATATAGTTATATCTAATTTTATTATATAAGTAAAGAGCCTTTTGTTGCCTTAATAATTCTCTTCGATATACTTGAAGTCCATCATATCGATCAAGATATTCAATTCCGAACCGAAATGCATTATTAATATTTACATATTTAACAAGTTTGAATTGAGGTTTACTCATTTCCATTTCAACAACTTCTAAAGCAGAATCTTCTTCTTGAATAATATCAATAAGTTTAATACATATAGATATCCAACGAATATCGTTAGTGTGATCTGTATGAGATTCATCTTTAAAAGATTTAAGCATTAACTGTAACTTAAACTTTTCTAAATCAAGAAGATACCCATAATCAAATTGATAATCTGCTGATAATATTTTTCTATAAATATAGAGATTTCTAAAGAAGTTCCTAATTTTATACCACCACTCTTTCATATATTTAAAATTTAGTTGCCCCACCAGGGTACGATCCTGGAACTTTGCCTCCAAAGGGCAACGTCTTAGCCTATTAAACGACAGGGCAATCAGTCTGATTTCATCAGAAAAGTGTACAAATATAAGGACAAAAGTTAATATATCCAAATATTTATACACTTATTTTTAAAAAATTATTACAATAAAATTCTATAGTTACGAATAATTAGCTTATGAACAAAAAGACTTGAGTATCTATACCAGTTATGTTTAATTTCAAAGTGCAAGTCTTCTCTGCCATACCAACCTATAACACCAGAAACTGTTAAGAATTTATTACAGTCTTCAGTCATTGCTGAAACAAATTTAGGACCTATAGGAACATTTTCCTCAACAGCGTTTTTATCATACCAGTCTTTAGATTTTACTAATACTTTATCATTTTCCTTTAATTGATCTCAGAATTCTCGATTAGAATGCAATTTTTTCATCATAATAATCAATATTATGCTCAGAATTGATTTCTACTTTTTCACTACCCACGTAGACAACAAATGTAGTTCCTTCTTCTATAGCTTTGTTATAAATTTCAGAAAGTTCCTTTTTGTTCTTAATACTACAGATATGATTATCTTCAGTATCATAGACTTCGTAGTCTATAGAAAATACTCCAAAGAGATCGCTTCCTATAAAACTCCCAAGAAATTCTTCAGCTTCATAGAAAACAGTTTCTGCAGAACTTTCTTCTTCATCAGTTTCTGCAAGAGCAGCTCGCATTGTTTCTGTATTATGTTCCTTTCGAGATATGTGAACAATACACTTATCTAATTCAGGAAATTTCACTGTTACAATATAAAACTCCTTCTTTTCTTCTTCATTAATATTTTTAAAGAACTTCTGTTCTATTTCAAAATCTGCAGGGTTTTCGATAAGAGGATTTTCATCATCGTGCATCCAAGTAAGTCCTTGTTCAGAATGAAGTTTGTTAATTACTGCCGTTACCTGTTCCTGAGTTTTACAGTGAATTACGTCAAAATACTGTACTATCATAGTTGTTTTAAAATAATTTACATTTTATTTATTCTTTGGTTTCGATATCTATCTACTTACAACACCACCACGTGAAGGTAGAATAAAGGTGTCATAGGAGAGCATATGCTCTCCATAGCACTTAGTCTTGCATTTCAATAAGTTCATCTACTTTCTTCTCAACGCGATCAATACCAGTAATTTCGCGAATTGATTCAGCAAATTTAACTTCAGGAGTTTCAGTCATATCTTTCTTCTGAGCAAGACCTACTTGACGCAGATAAGATTCAACTGCTACTTTAATATACTGAGGTAATACAACCTTAGTATCATCCATAAAGATCATATCACTCTTTACAGATTCTACAATCTCAGCCATGAATGCAGGAGCAATGTTCGAATCTCGGATCTGCTTACATACTGCAGAGAAATCTCCCTGAAGAGTATAATCTCCTACAAAAGAACGCTCAATGAACTCTTTAGCAGTAGCTTCATCTAAAGCACCTAAAGAGATAACTTTGCCAATACGCTTACCACGCAGAAAAGTCGGCTCAATAAGCTCAAGATGATTAGTAGTAAACAGAGTAATTACATTCATACCCTTAGTATCACCACCATCAAGAGTATTAAGAATATCCTGCATAGCAGCATCTCGTTTACCACGAGTTACTTGGTCAATATCCTCAACGAAGATAACAACTCCATGACCAGTTCCATCAATTACTTTACAAAGACGAATAGTCTCAGCAAGTAATGTAGGATCTTTCAGATACACGCTTACCCAATTATTCTGAATAGCTTCCTGAATAAGCTTAAAAGCAAGCAGAGTTTTACCAGTTCCATAAGGACCTTCAAACAATGCACCATATTTCAGAGGAATTCCTCGTTCAGTACACTTTTCAGGATACTTAATACGAGACTTAAGAGGACGTAATCCGAGAGCAGTATCTTCAGAAAGAACCATCATTTCACGGTCAATATTTGACAGATCCATGACAAGAGGATTGTTGAGATCAGAGATCTCTAATGCCTGACTCTTATAAATAGAATCAGTTGCAAGAAGTTCTTTTGTCCGATCGATAATGTCGTCCATCAGAGTAGTAAACCTGAACTGACACTTACCCTTGATATAGAGATGGTGATCATTACCATTATAAGAGATAGAAATAACACTTCCTTCTCCTAAATCCGCAAGTTCAATATCTCCATACGGAACTTTAACACGACGTCCATCAGCAAGGATAACTTCAATAGTATTAACAGTATCATCACCTCCTGAAGGGTTATCGTTTTTAGCTGCTGATACAATTCCAAAAACTTCCTGGATTGCACGATTCAGCTGATAAACTCCATCATTCATAAAACACAAGATCTTATGATTGAATGTACCCATACGCTTCGACTGCTTAATCTCGTTTTCAACAAAATTTAAAGCGTCCGAATAACGCATACGAGGATCAGACATTACCTGAATAAATTTCTCTTTTTGCTCCTGCTCATACTTAGAAACAGTACTTCGCATTACGCTTTTAACTCCTACAGGATTTCCCATTTTTAATTTTATTTATATTTTTTATTACAGTTTGACAATATTCTTTAGTTGTAGTTAAACAACCAAATGTAACAAAATGTTCTTCTTTTGTTATAGTAAGAGATTTTTCCTCAATTTTTTCTCTTGAGAAAGGACTATCATATAATCTTTTTAATAAAGAATATTTTACAGCAGTGTTCTTACAGAAAATTGTATCTTTTTCTTCAATGTAGATTACAGGATATCCTTCAACTTCTCCTACAATATGTTCTTTAAGATCCATATTTTTATTAGAAGTCTACATAATAATCGACTAAATCATCCATAAAGTAGGATGCAGGACGATTGGTTATTTCTGCCAGTATTTCATACTGTTCAGGAGTATAGTCTGTTACTCCTAAGATTTGTCTAGCTTGTTCAGGAGTGATGTCTAAGCTAGTAGATTTAGTGTGATTTTCGAAAATTACAAGTTTATAATGCATAGTGTGTAAAAATTAAACGTCTGCACTCTCGAGAGGAATCCAACCTCTATTACAAAATCCGTAGTTTTGCGTCCTATGCCTTGAACAACGAGAGTATATTGTTACTTAGTGACAACCTGTCTCGATTTCATGACAGCCTCTACTCCGAGAGATTGCTCTAGCGAGTTTTGTTATTAATTTCTTCATTTGTTAACCAATGACTTTCTAATTTTCCATTCTCATATAGAACTCCAAACTTATGTTTTTCATTCTTAATTCGTTTACCAACTACTTTAACTAAATCAGAAAAAGTAGCTGTTTTAGAGGGTTCAACAAGAAAACAACTTCTTTTAAGGAGAATTTGTATATCGTGCATTAAACTTAAAGAATCAAAATAATGTGTAATATCTGTTTGACAGCCATGAGCATAAGGAGATGATAACTCACAATCTAGGAATATATTTTCAAAAGATACATACTTATCACTATTTTGTAATTCGTTTAGCTTGATTGTTTTAACATGATATACATTTGATAATAATCTTATTGCTTTAAGAACTTCTATTTTATTATCAATATATCCTTGAACTAAATTAAGATTAACGCGAATTTTATTCCGAATTTCAGGATTTATGTGCGTTAACATAAATAAAGTTTCAAGTCTATCATGTTTTGAAGAAGCGTGTAATACTACATTATTGATTCTGGAATCATAATGTTGAAGTGATACATTTAATCCATCAATTAACTTTATAATATCTATTAATAGATTTTTAGTATCAAGATTTATATCTATACTTATGGGTAAAGAAGTTGTAACATAAATTTTCTTTACTTTAGTGTATGAACGAACTAAATGTACAAATTGATAGAGTTTCTGTAAGTCTAATAAAGGTTCTCCACCTACTATAAGTATATTTTTAAAATCACTATCAAAAACAGATTTAGCTAAGGCAGCTACATCTGTTTTTCCTAATGACTTGATTCCAAATTTTTCAATGCAGAAAGAACAATTATTATCACAAGCCTTAGTGAATCGAATATCTAATGACTCGTAAATTCCATCGCAAGAATTACATTTCCAATTTATCATTGTTTTCTATCTCCATATCTCAAATATGTATAAACTACTAAAAATATAATAATAATAGTTAGACATAGAAATAAAGATACGAATATTATATTTGTTAATGAAAATCCAAATAATATACTAACAATATAACTGATGTAACTTACAAAGACATAATATATTATCAGTCTATGATAGATACAAAACTTAAATGTTAGTGAGAGTATAAGTAATCCAATTGCAATTAAAAGATCAGTAATTGAACTGACCAACCCAATCAACAAAGAACTAACTACAAAATATTCAGCTAGTAGCAATACTAAAATTTTAATTGCAAGAAGTACAGGAGCTAATCTAATGAAAATTATGCTAAGTTTTCTTAACATTATAATTTCTTAATAATACTTAAAAGTAATCCAATCTTAAAACAAAGACTTGGAGAAATAGTATAAATAATTGCTTCTGTAGGAAATACATTAGGAATAATTGCACTCCAAGAAAAATAAAGAATTAATGCTATAATCACAGCACGTAATATAATCCAAAGTAGTATAGCTACTATAGAATATATAGTATAATCAGAAGTTTTCATTATAATATAATATTAAGTAATAAAATTACTACAAATAACATAATAAAATATGTAATTAAAGTAAATATCCGAGAAAGACATCCGTATTTTGTACAAATGTCATAAGAAGTTAACTTATCCATATACGGTATTTTACATAACAAGTAATATCCTTAGGTTCTATATATCTTCCACAAATAAGATTTAATTTTTTAGATTCTTTAAAAGTAAAATTACATTTAACAAGATGAGATATTAGATCCTTAGGAATCTTCCAACTTAAACTAGAACTTCGAGCCAAAATAACAGTTCCACCTTCATCTATACCTAATATCAAGCATATCTTGTTTTTTGCATACCGTAATCCACGGGCATATTTAATCTGTACTATTTTATCCATATACGATATTTTGTAATCTCATATTCATCCCCTACAACAAGTACTCTTCCATATCTTAATGATTTTTTCTCTAGGTTAACAAAATCCTTAACTTCTGGAAGCCACTCATCAAATTCCCAAGACAAAAATTTATTACTTCCAACTATAAGTCTACTTGGAGGTGCAAAAGGATTATTGTAAGTTCCTACGACCTCACAAATTCTAAATGACAATCGTTCATCATAGAAAGAATCTATAATTTGAACTATCTTACCCATATTCTATAAACTATTTGTATACACATATCACTATATACTATTACATGCCCATATCGATAATTCATAGAATATGGAATAAAATCTTCTTTATGTATAGGTAACCATTTTTTAAATTCCCAAGCTAAACGTTGATTACTTCCTAATACACTTAGAAAACCTTCCATAGAATTATATACTCCAACTTCTAAAGCTATTCTATATTGTTTTAGATTGTATAGATGTACGTTATGATATTGAAATATCTTTAATTTACTACTCATAAATTTCAATTTTAAAAAATACTCAGCCACCTAAGTAGCTGAGTATTAAATAGTGGAGCTGACGCGAATCGAACGCGTGTCTCCTAATTCTCCTAATATCAACTTATTACGTGTGTTAGTTTTGTTTTAATTGGAACTACCCAATAGGGGTACCCGAAGGTGACCCATCCACCAGCTCATTTTTAAGGAACGAAGCCAAACCTTGAAAGGAAGTGTTGTTCTCGCCAGTTTAAGAGTGACGAACCTCCCATTGATTTACGCAGCTATTAAAGCTACTCCTTCAATGTCGCCAAACAGCGCCGTCTCAACCTTGTTGATAATGCGCGAAAAAATGTTATTTGCGTTTATTGTTTGAATCTGTTTTACGAGTATGAATCAAACTCGACACGATTGATATTACTTGACATTAGGATCAAATACCTAGCAGCCCCGAGCAGGGAGAAATTAACCATCACCTCCCTAGTAGGATTCTTTTTTAAACTTGTGGAACTCCAAGCTTGTAGTCTAGAGTATCCCTACTCTAATTATAACGGAGATTAGTGTGAAAACACTAACCGCGGCTATTATTTCACGATGGAAACTACATAGCATGTTCTTTATTTCTGCGGAACCTAACATGAAAAAACCGACCGAATTGCCCCGTATTCTCGATAGGCTCAAGATCCTTGTTTAATGTCCTAGGAAAGACGATAGGGATACTTCAGATACGCGTGAAGTTGCCTGAACATCGCGGAGGGCTATTTCTTGTGGGGATCTAATAGCCAATCTACCAAACTTTTAAGATTAGTTTTAACTCCCTCAGTCTTAAGTATCACTGAGTTACATACCCTTACATATAGTCGAAGGAAAACTACCCATTTTCTATACCGCAGGAGTCAGCAGGTATATAAAGAAATAGTCATAGGACTAAATCCTAACAGAGGCAAAAGTAAAAACAATGACCATGACGAAATACTTCTCAAAGCTAAAAACAAAGTCAATTATATTTATATTTGAAGTATTTCACAAGTTTGTACAATACTAATAATGCTTAGCATACATGTGCTTTACTAGAGCAAGTGTTTGTCTATATTTGTATTATCCGCAACACGCGTATAACACACAATATATCTTGTAGGATTTAGTCCTATGTAAAAGATAGAGTATACTGATGAAAATACAGTATAGCATCTATCTACCTATTAGAGAGAACTTAAGAAATCATAAGTATCTTTCAGTTCATTCGGAATTATAATCCGAAGTTTACCAATTTTACTTATTTCCTCATTTTTCCAGGTTGTAAACTGCTTATTCAAAAGCTCTATTTCATTTGAATATTGCTTGAATTTAACTGCAGTTTCTGTATCAAGTTTTGCAGTTTCTTCTGCAACACGTTGATCAATAGAACCTTTAATGGCATTGAGACTTGCTTCAACAGCACGATGTTGCTTTTGCAGCTCAAAGTAAAGTTCTTCAACTTCTTCCTGTTTTACTGATGCAACATGACGATAAACTTTATCATCTTCTACTAACGCAGGATTTGATATTGCATCAAACAGCTTTTCACGTGCTTCATGAATAGCACCACGAGGATGAATCTGCTTACCAATGATAGCAGCTTCTGCCCCAAGAGTGTAATAACGATTACGCTCCTTGATATCTAACTCTCCTAAGATATCTTCAAAAGAAGGATACTTAGGACTAGCGGGATATTCAGGAAGAGTAATACTTTCCTGCTCGCACCAATCCTTAAAAGAAAGCTCTTTTACAGCACGATGCTCAGCATCTTTTGCTTTAATTGCCTCTCGCATATATGCAATAAATGCATTGATTTCAGCAATTTTTCTGATCTCTTCTTTTAAAGAAAGTACTTCTGCAGAATTTAATCCTTGCGAGAGAGTAATGCGGTTGTCTGCACTTAATGTTTCTACAGTTGTAGTGATAAATCGAATGTTATCAAGACGACTGTGAGCAGATGCAACATATTCTTTACCTATGTTGCAGAGATGATTTGCAGAAGTAGCAGTAATACCATCTGCTGCAAAAAAGACTTTATTCTTTTCAGTCATATGTTTAGTATTTTTCTATTTGTTTGTATAAAAGATATATAATAATTGCAATAAGAATCATAATATATCCAACACCTAACCAAATAGACGCTTTAAACATTATATATCCTATTAAAACAATTATTAAAAGAAAGAGTAGCAATACAATTGCTAATAGTACTAAAATGTTGAGGGCTCTCATATTAAAGATCTTTATAATCGCAATACTTAATCTTTGTAATAATTCTCTTACCTCTGCGATTTAATAGACCACAAGGTGCTTTAAGTACAAGACCCTCAGCAATATAGTCTTTATTTTCTGCAATTAAAGACTTGAAACCTGCTTTTACAAAATCCTCAGCTTCTTTAATAGTCATATAACCTACTAAAGGAACAATTTTAAGATTAAGCTTTTTAGCAATATCTTCACATGCTTCTCGAGTTAACCAAAGAGATTCACCTGTAGATGTAAGAATTCTTATATCAAACAAAATGAAATCACAATGATCTTTAATATAGTTTCCACCTTTCTGAATCTTTAGGCCATACCCTTCTCCAAAGATTTCTACTTTTTCAGGATAAACAGTTTCTCCTATTTCTGTTTGTACTCCGAAAGCTTTATATAAGAGATCAAACTGAAACAATTCCTCCATTCGCTTATGTAAGTGAGTGGGAATGCTTGCATTTTCAGTTTTGCCTCGAATTTCAATCATTCTTAGACCTGGATGAAAACAACAAGACATATTAGTTCCATCAATCTTTTCAGTAGCTTCCCATTTAAGATCTTTAAGAACTTCAAACTCAGATTCCGAATATTCTCCAAGAATTATCGGTTTCTTAGGTTTTGTCATATCTCTTTTATAGAGAGTATTGATTTTTTGATAATAACTACTCATACTTAACTTATTTCTTCTATTCCATACTTTTCAATGAACTCTATATTTCGAGTACACATTCTTTTAATCGTTGCTATATGATGAGCAAGATTTCCAGAAGTTATCTTAACACAAACTTCAGATATACCAATGAAATTATGATAAAACATAGTTTCTCCTTGCTCTTTCTTCATTTTATCCGCCCAATTAGATGCTAAGAAACGAATCGAATTAACTTCATGAGAACAATTGCCTGTTGTTACTTTATCACATTTATTTTTGAGAGCTTCAAACCAGTGAATTATATCTTCTTTTGTTATCATTTTACTAAAAATTTTGTGTCCATCCTGAGTCTCGCTCTCAGTTCCCCTGTATTACCAGGCCCTATCTAACATCTTACTTTCATCTTTCGTTCGCGACCTCCAGATTATCCTCGAAGTATGTCTCCTTCATGTACTAGAACTAAATATACGGTACACTATCTTTCCAATGAAAGGTGAGACGGCGAGCTAGTTTAAATTAAAGTTATCTTACACATGAACCTTCTTAAACCTCAGCTGAACACCTAAGAGATTTAAGGAATTCACTTCCACCTTCTACCTGTCCGTGTTCAGTACAGAGCGGTACTTTCCTTCTACCTCAGATAACTTTAATATAGTGGGCCCTACCAGACTTGAACTGATAACCTACTGATTATGAGTCAGTTGCTCTAACCAATTGAGCTAAGGGCCCTAAAATAAGTACTGTTCTTCGTTTTGAGACTTAACATACTCTGATTCTCAGTTCTGATACCTCTCGGGAGCTTTAACGCGTATTAGGAAGATGAACCCTCATCGCTCGGCTTTCGCTTAGTACTTATGTGATTACATTAGAGCTAGAATTATTGCTGCAAGTGCAGCTACTATTAATAGTCCTACTCCTAATATTTGATTTCCATCAAAATCTTCTTCCATAACTTAATAGAAATTTAATAATTAAAAAGTTAAGGTGTGCTAACATGGGCTATTATTCAGCCTAGTACTGAGCCATGTTCTCTATACTACTATACACCAGTAGACTAACCTTCCTCCTTAACTCTACCTATTCCCACGCCTTCCAATGGGTAAACAATAACAGCCTGTATGCCTACAGGAGAATCTACACTTTACGATCATGTAGTTTAATTCAGGTTTGTGGGTATGAGCCACTCTATCTGGTATCGTTTAATCAACAAAATTCAACACTTGTGGAATCAAGTTTTAGTCGCGTTTTCTGCATAATACTTATTGCGTAAGCATTAGAGGCTCTGCTTTCTCCTAACGAATTCGTTTGAAAATAGGTAAAAAATAGAGCCTACACCTCCGATCAAAGAGATGTAGGCAATGTTTATCGTCCTTTTAGAACTTCATAGTTTTAGTATGGGTTCCTTCTCTTATATATGGTTTTTCCATATATTTAATAGAGAAAACTGTAACGTTCTATTACAGGGACTACACCTTTGGTGAAGCAGGTAGGATTTTCTGCCTAACGGCGATAAGTGCGGGGAAAGTATGCTGCATTGTGGCGAACCTTTCGGAACACACGTACATAAACAGGTTTACCTTCATTATCCTTTACAGGATTTCCCTCCTCATCGAGAAGAACTTCTTTGAAAGCCATCGTAATAGCCTTCATGTTCATTTTTGCCATCGTTTCTTTTTATTTAATGAATGATATTTTTATTCTAATTCCTTTTCAACTAAGTAATCAAAAACTTGTTCTAACTGTTCTTTAGTTAAATCGTTACACCAACTCACTTCAACTCCAAGAATAGAAGTAAGAGTTATGTCTTTATTACTATCAAGTGCATCAAGAACATAATAGTACATCCTTTCATTTACAACTGCACCACTTGCAAGTTGTTTACCTCTAAACTTTAACATATTCTTAAACATTATACTGTTAAATTAGAACAGAAGAGAGGAATCGAACCCCTATTTTAACCTTATCAGTGTTACGTTCTACCATTGAACTACTTCTGTTTGTTGGGAGGATTGCCGTAGGCTCCTCCCTAGCCTTAAAGAACTTAATTCGACATCTTATCTACAAGATCCGATACCATCTTAAGTCCCATCGCATCCATGGCAGCATTGCCATTACTAGTGTTTCCACCAGCCATAACAATTTTAGGAAGTTCCAGCTTCGATAAAGCTTCAGCTACACCAATCTTCGTTTGCATCTCAATCTCTGCCTTTTCCTTAGGACTAAGACCTGCACGTACTAATGCTGCCTGACGGAATGCTTCTGCATCACCTTCAGCCTTCACTTTCTTTGCATTTTCCATAGCTTCTTTAGCAGCAAGTGATGCTACTTCATAAGCCTGTTGAGCCTTAGTTACCTCGACTGCTTTTACTTTTTCCTGCTCCCACTTTGCAGTCATAGCAGCAGCTTTACCAAGCTCCTCTGCCTTAATTGCATCCTGTTGAGCAGCAGCGGCTTGCGCCTTTGCAGTCTGGATATCCATGTTTGCTTTCTGTTGCTGAGCAATCTGCTTCTTAACTGTTTCAGAATAGTCAATTTTAGAAACTGCTACCTGACCGATCTCTAAACCATAGTAGGCAAACGGCGAAGATTCACTACGTTTGTATCCACCAGCAGAGAGAGAATCGGGGATAAGAGTTGCAATATTAACCAGCTTTTTATCTCCTGAAATTGCATCCAGAATCTCAACTCGCTTTACAGAAGTTTTGTATACACCATTATTGAGCTGGTCAGTGATATACTCAATAAGGTCGTTCTTCTTTTCAGCATAAGATTCAAATGCAGACATCAGAGGACCAGACGCATAAATAACCTTGGTAACAGTAGGCCGAACGAGGTCATTAATAAGCCTATCCATACCGTTATAATCCGTCTGAATACGTGCTAGATACTTAGGATCAGTAGGGAGTTTAACTCGAAGTGAACCATACACCATACCATCCGACGCATCATTAAAGATCACGGGAATAGGACTTCCCATCTGTTGACCAGCATCGTTGTCAGATCCGAACCAGAGCTGCTGAGTCTTGTAATAGACCGTCGTCTTACCCCACCACTGCCAGTGGAAGCCAGGCGTCGTCCAATACTCCATGTTACCCGTAAGGGGGTACTGGTTGACCACAATAGTTTCGTTCTTCACATCCTCTCCAATCTTACCGAGAAACACAACGCAGAAAACTGCGAACACTGCCACGAAGACAGCAATAATCTTTTTTAAATTCATATGATTTTATAAAGTGATTAATGTTTTCTTTTGTTTTTAAAGCAATCTATTAATAATATCAATAAACAGATTACAAGAATTATAAATAGAGGCGCCATATATTTTCTACCTCTTAATAAAGTAATAGAAAGGTATAATAGCCTTCCATGTTATCTTACGATTAGTTATTTTCCATACATCTAACAGTTGAAAAACAACTGCAGTATAATAAAAAATAAATAAAAATTCTAAGAGAATAATTGCAAATCTAAAGAACCACATAGTTTAATCGTCATCTTGGAGTACTAGCAATACTAGAATTATTATTAATACTATTTCCATTAGGTTGATAAATTTTGATTGTTTGAGGGCGTACATCAATGATTAATGTATCACGACGATGTGTAAGATTACTATTAACTACCTTTTCTAAAGAATCTACCTTATATTCAAGATAGTTAATCTCTTTTGTAAACTTATCTGTCCAGTCTTCAGTAATTCTACCTTGAACTCCAAAAAAAGCAAAATTTACTATAAAGACAAAACCTATTATAATAAATATTGCAAGAGCTCGTAAACTTTTATTTTCCATAAACTAATACTGACAAGAACACTCAGGAGAATGAAGTAAAAATTTTTCTCCATAGTTTGTAATATACTTATGCCCATGATACATGAATTCATAGTATTCACAAACAAGACTTCCTCTTTGTGTATAAACTTTAAAGGAAGTTGCAGTAATCTTTTCTGGTTCTTTTTTCTGAGAATTGTTGTGGTCTACTTCACAACAAGATACTGCAAATACACATAATGCGAGTACAATGAGTAACTTTTTCATATTTTTACCATAATTATTTTCTTAAAAAAATAAAAGAGATAGACTGTACGTTTGGATCATCTAAAATGTGACCTCACAATGGTTACAACCCTACAGCTAGGTACTGTTGCCATATATTCTTTCGAATCTTCAGACTTTGCCACCTATCTCTATTATTTTCTAGGACCTATAACACCGATCAAAGTGTTATAGGTAAAAAGTGATAAACATTCCAGCTAGATAAATTCTAATTATGAGCTTATTGCACCAGCTCTTTAACCTTCGTATCATCCGTGTGCAACCTTCGATATTACTTGTACAGGCATGTTTATCAATAAGAGCAGATATTCATTTGGCTATCAATCATATGACCTCTCATATGCAATTGACTGCTACATCAAACATTCGTAGTTACAGCTACTAATAGTTTCTATTTTCCCAAACATCATTTAATCTGTACATTGCTTGACGTCTGTTTGCTCTTATAAACTACTAAGTGTAAGTTTCCTTGCGACAACTTAATCTTCTCGTTTTTCATTGTGACTACGGTAGGCTCCGCCCCTACTCTACTGACCTTCTCGGGCCAGTCTTTTACTGCATTCGTCTCTTAGTCAACCACCTTAAACATAGATCAAGCAGCCTACTGTCACTATGCACCTTCATCTACTCATAGGCTTGATCAGAAGGATTTAAAAAATTAGAGGTACTTACGTATGCAACTTCCCTCCGCCCGATACTAGGATCTCTTATGATCTGCTAGCCGTTGCAGCCTCTGCCAAGGCATCTCTGTTTTACTTAATCACTGGCAGGATCATAAGCTTATCAGATAGAGATTTTTGTAGAACTAAGCATCTACTCCCATTGTTATCAGTTATATAATATTTAACACATTCTATTAAAAATACCACTCTGTAACGCATGCCCTTGCAGTGGTATTAATTTCGTTATAATAAGCTGGCTTTCCCTATTAAAAGATCTCTAAACCTAAACTACAGAATTTAGAAGTAAAGTTATTCAATTAGAGATATCCTTGCTGTACCTTTTGTATTTACACATTTGTTAATCTGGGATAATATAACTCATGCTAACTAAATACTCATGGCCTCGACTCAAGTTATTCTACTCCTTCCCTCTAAACTTATAACGAGTGGACTCCCTTAGTAGACAAAGGACTCATCAATAGATTAACCACTTCTATTGACCTGCAGTTTAACTCTCCGAATCTCACGGAGTAATCCATGCAACTGTACATAGATCTTGTTCTTTTATTATACGACACAAGTCATCGTAGAAGAATTACAACTTCTTCAAATGGTTCACCCTAAATAATTACAGAACTTATTCCTTCAACACTAAACTGACAGACCATGTTGAAGTTAGGATACGGCTGGTTTTAATTATTCAGAATTGCCTTAACTCCCCTCAAATTCATTATAGGCTTATTATAATTGAATTATGGGTTTATCCATAATAGTTTAGGTTTGTGTTAACCCTCTTAAGTCCGTAGGCTATTTTTCTTGAGCTTCAATAGCATTATCATCGACAAATTCATCTACTAAAGATTGCCCAATATCATTCGTCTCAATATCTTCCATGCCTAAGCGTATTTAGTACAAGATATAATTGTTATTTTACTTGTAGAATAATTTTGTGCTTTTTGTATTGCTTCCTCATCAGAAGTTGCAATAACAAAAGCAAAACTTTGAACTGGTAAATTATCCTCGTTATAAAAATAATATTCTACACAATATTTACTTCCTACCATTTTTAGTTGTAATTTGAATGGCTCTATATACACCATAAATAATAAGAAGTGTATTGATAATGGGAGTCAATAAGATAATAAATTCTCCTGTCGTAAATAAGTTAAAAATTTGCGACTTGAAAAGTTCTCGATCTTTAAAGTATACTGCAATTATTATCATTACAATAACTACGAGAGTTATTTTATATATAAACCAAAACATAATTTTAATTTTTAATTTTGGATGTGAAACAGGACTCGAACCTGCGACCCTCAGCACAACCTGCCGCTCTACCAACTGAGCTATTCACATCTTTTCACTAACCTTCTTACTATATGTTTTACTGCAACAACATCATAATAATATCCGTTAGCGTCCCAAATAGGTTGCAGCCTATATTTTATTAAAAATCTGTATCTCTTATTTAGTCATTGATACAGTTCGAACTCTCAAGGATGCAAGTATTAGAATCAATTATGCTGCCTTATGTTATCCTAACAGAAAAATTCTGTACAGCAGTGGAATCATCTAAATTCACCAAATCTTTTACTGAAGCCTGAAAGTATACGTAATTTTATTCAGTTACCTGAGTTTCTACCTCTGCAGGAGTCTCTTCCTTCTTAGGAAAATGAGTAATCTCCTTTATAGTGATATTCCTCGTAATCTTATCCTTGATATAGATTTTCTGAACACGAGTACGTGTTCGATAATCCTCACGTTTTGCAGCTTCGAGTGCCTGAATACGAAGCATGCGTCTTACCTGTCCAATCGTTGACATCTTCTTTCTTTGTTTTAGTTATAGATTCGAGATTTGAGTGTTGCAATCTCACGCTCCATGCGTGCGATTTCTTGATCGTAGGGAATAGTTTTTCCCGTAATCAAATTCCTTTTGTCTTCACCTGCTTTTTTGAAAGCTTCATACGTAACTTCCAGGCGAGCAAGAGCACCTTTGCGACGGACATTCAGTCCAGGTTTTCCACCCTTCATACTGTTAATTTATTTATTATTAATTATAGATACAACTTCCTACATTATTCTGTAAAGACTTTTTCGTATAAACAACAAGTCATTAACAAATCATACAATCTGTTAATGCAAATGTGAAGAACTTGATTTGTCTCTGTATTTACAACAAAGCCTTTAATTTGAACAATACGAAAAGGAATTCCTTTAATGAGTACAGCTTTATTAGAAGCTGTTGTAATACAAGAAATAATCATAGTTAATTAACCCATCTGATTTTTATACGAGGATTTTCTAAAGGATCATAAAAGATACTTCGAATCTGACCTTTGTAGTGATTCATTACTTCAATACAGTAGTTATCGAATACTTCAGCAGGAATCTTTTGCATACCTGCTTCTACTCGATAAATATTATCGAGTGAATCAAGTTCATGCATTACAGATATTGTAATCTGATTACGTTCGAACTCAGAAATAGGAGCTACTTTAGATACTTTTACTCCATCCTGAGGAAACTCTGTAATAGTTACTACTTGATCTTTAGGTTTAGAAACAAGTAATAAACAGGAAGTCAGAATAATTCCCATGAAGAGAATTAATCCTATAGCTTTACCTAAATTATTCATTTTCTTAAAGTTGTTATGGCGAGGCTGAGATAGTGACCATCACCGACCTACGTTCATACAAGGACGCTAGGCGACCCTTGTTAATCACACCTTCGAGTGGTAGTAGGCATAGAGTAAACTCTATTAACGTGCCGATTAACAAATAAAAACCAGAAATTATCGCAACAGAGCACTATATGCAAGTTCCCACTCCTTACGATTCTCAACGCTCGGAACCTGAAGATTACCGATACGTTTGAGATACGTTTGAATATTAGGAATCTTGTTCCAGACATGATAGAAAGCGAGAACAATGTCTCGTCGAAGGACGATCTTATTGTTCAACTTTTCTGCGATCTGAATGAGAGCAGCAGCTTTCTTACATGCTTCCATGTACTCTTCGTTAGAGATCTCTAAGAGACCGTTATTGAACTTTCTCGAAGAGTGCGAACCCTTGATCAGTTGAATAGCTGCCTTGAATTCGAACTCAGGGAAAGCTTTCGTGAAATCCTGGAGCTGCTGATAGCCATGAAGACCTTTTTCCAGATAAGCTTTCATGTAGTCAGTGATTACCCAGTTTGCATGTCCTGCATTGAACTTGATTGCGAGATTCAGAGGAGATGCATCCGAGTTGATAATAATCACTCGAATTGCAGTTTTGTTCTGCGGATACTTCTCTTTCAGCATACGAAATGCTGCGAGACGATTCTGACCATCGAGAACTTCACCGTCTGCAGAAACATAGATAGGCGGCATCCACTCTCCATCGAGAAAAGCTTTGAAGATTCGATTTACATGAGCTGTTCTCAGAGTACGATTCCCTGGAATGAACGAAAGATGTTTTACGTTTTCTACGAGATAACACTTCTCAAAGGGAGTACGACTCGAAAAAAGATCTTTAGACATAATTACAATTTTAGATATTGTTAAACTTAAAGGATTTTAAAAATCTCCAGGTCATGGCAACCACACTATCGCTCGCTGGATTAAAATCGTAGTTTTCATCTAACTAATGCCAACTGAAAAGTTATATGGAACTAGGTGTGTTATATAATCAAATGCAAACAGGGGTTTCTAAAAATGGATCTTAGTTAAGCTCAGAGAGGTAGCTCACTCTCACTAAGATCCAGCTACTAACTATGGAAAATACATATTATTCTTCAAGTTCATCAACTAACTTAAACTGAAGTGCAGTTTCGTAGTTCAACCATACGCCTTCTTCATTTTGTAAGTGCATGACTCTTTCAACTTGTTTTTCAGTTAAAGCTGACTTTCTTTTGAATATAGTTTTAAGTATTTTATTAGAAAATGCAAGATCTTCTTTAATAATACCTAAAAGTCTGAAAGTAATTGCATTACTTGTATTAATCCGAGGAGTATGAATAAGGATTTCTGCATCTTTATCCATATATCTCTTTTTTCCTGCTTGAGCAATAATAGTTGCTGCAGAAGCCACTTGACCATGACAAAAAGTAGTAACTGGAATGCTAAGAGAAAGAAGATAGAAGTAAATAGCTAAAGCTTGATATGTACTTCCTCCAAGTGAATTGATGTGAATAGTTAATTCACGAGGTTCGTGTTTGATTACTAACTTAGTAAGTTCTTCAAGTGTAGAGATGCGATTCTTTCGAATTCGCAACCATTTTCGGATACCTATAGTGCCTTCAAAATATACTTCCATTACTCTTTTAGTCAATTTTAGATTTCAATTTTATGTACTCGGTACGGGATTCGAACCCGTGATTTCAAGAATGAAAATCTTGCGTCCTAGGCCAACTAGACGAACCGAGCGAATCCGATTTTTATAGAGATCGGAAACTCTCTTTAAAATGAAAAAGTGCAATTACAGACATTTTAGTGGTATAGCTTCCGATCAAAGAAGCTATACCTAAACGACAGATTCCAAAGAGAGTTCTGCCTTCTCTCCAGCATGTAAAAACTTTAATAATAAAGAATTACAATTACTACTGTTACGGTTAATCAACATATAAGATTACGATCATCTGTCGTACTACAGTCAACATTACAGATCAATCTTACTAGCTAGGTAAGATAATAATTCTTATATGACCTCTAACTCGAGGGTTTTCTTCTTTTCTTGTCTATATAACTCACTCAACTTTCTAGACTAGCTAATCTGAAAGGCAGACATTACGAGCTAACTGGTTATTGTCTATAGATAAATTTCGTCCCTATTGAAAAGAAGTTTGGTAATTCTGCCATTTTCCTTTGCTCCACATTTACGTATGTGAATCCACGCTATCCAGCAAATTCTCTATGTTACCATAGAGTCTCTATCCCTGTTAAACCGCTTGGTAGTTCGACACTTAACAGTCTTCCGCATCTCTTATATAGGCAATATTAATTGGATTACATCAATGTTGCTAGCATATATTAGAAATAACCGTAATTAACTTGCGTGCAATAGGACAAGTGCCTTCCTATTCAACACACCTAATTTCTTAGGCATTTTTATGTTTAATTTCTCCAAATAAATTATTATGAATAAAAAATAAATCCTACATATTCGGACTGTCTCTTGCTTTCATATTCTAGCTTGTTAGTGCAGGTGAGTTACTTCTGCAATTTGTTCACTCGAATTAAATCAAAGGAAATAAAATTAAACTAAGAACTTTTAAGCATTAAAGCTAGCCTACTGCGAATTTCATAATCTAGATTTATATATTTAGATAAAAAATGTCAAAAAGAAACAGTTTTAACAATAGAGGGTACTACCAATCCTGCTCACGCAGACATCTCTATTAACTATCCAATTCGGAATAAAATTCAACTTGGGGAGGAGGATTTATATTCACAAATTAGTCCTTAGACCTTATGTGTAGATAGACTGTTCCTGGCGTTTACGAGTTGTGCCAGGGTTGCTCGTTGTTAATGGTTCAGTCACGGCAAGATAGCCCCAAAGGTTCTCGCTATGAATTCATTAACTACAAAGAAAGGAGGTGGCTTACCAGCCAGTTTCGTATTTGAAATGACACTCGTCGAGCCATTCCTGAGCTGCAGGAACAGAGATTTCGCCGATCACACGCTTTTTGTCTTGCATCATGCTGAGAAACCAGCCACGAGGAGTTTTGAAAAGCGTCTGAAACTTGTGTCTCGCATTTTCTTTCGGTGCGCGAAAAGCCTTATAGTTCGGCTTCTCTGCTTTGAGACATGCGAAATCTTTCTTTCGCATAGTTTTCTTAGAAATGAACATAATTACAATTTTAGATATTGTTAAACTTTATTTAAGAGTTTTAATGTCTAAAATAACTTTTTCAAGTGTTTCAATAACTTGATTTTTTATTTGAGACTGTTTGCATTCTTGAGATGCAATTTCTTGATCACTAGGTATTTCATTGAATTTTTCTTGGACTATTTTAAAATATTCCTCAAATTCTTCTTTTTTGAAATTATGCTTTTTACAAAGTCTTTTACAAAATTCTTCAGAGTCTTTGGTATGCAAGAATAAAATAAATTCTTGAACAAAAAGCTTAAAAATATTATTCTTACAGAGCATATTATTTAAAATTAAAATTTTGTTAGACTTTTATTAAAAAGATTCATATAATCTCATTGTACACTGGATAACTTAGAATCACTAACTAGAAAAAACTATTTTCCTAATCAAGTTTGAGAATCACTCTTATTATCTCATACATAAGGCTGATGAGGCACATATGCGACCTATGTAAGCTCTGCAGAACTCATAGGATTTTTTGTACCGAGAACGGGAGTCGAACCCGTACGGCCATTACTGACCAGGGGATTTTAAGTCCCCTGCGGCTGCCATTTCGCCATCTCGGCATCCAATATTTATTCCTTACGTTTTCATACTATAATAATTACAAGAGCAATTAAAAGAGATAAAAAATGCCATAATGAAGAAAATTAGTTGCGGAGTCAGGATTCGAACCTGAATCTCCTGGGTTATGCGTGGCCCAGGCTGGTTATCCAGTTACCATGCGCAATACACTCCGCGATATAGATTAATGTTTGAAACTCCAAGTTCCATTGTGATTTGGAAAAGATATCGCTTCCACAATTCATTAAATAATTATTACTACCGTCTTGAGCAATAATATAACTCATAATGTACTCACTTCCTTTGTGACAGTCAGTTAAGGAATATATACATTACTTGTCGACCTACTGTACTTCGCTCCCTTACACTATTCGACGAGTGTGAAAAGCCAATTTCGGGTCTTATTTATACTCGTTTAAACCCTACTTACATTAGGTAAACTAATCATAGTAAATCCAGACATTAGTTTCTGGTAATCATCAGCAGGATTTCGAGTTTATGTATGTTTAAAGTTTGAAACTTTGAATTGTCAAATTATAAAATAACTAATATTACCAAAAGCGATTGTTTAAACTTCAAAATAGTAATTGAAATTATTATTATTGAGGAGTAACTTTCTGAATGTGAGAATAATAGATATTTTACATGAAGGAAGTTGGTCTGACAAATTGACAGTTTTAAAAAGAGTAGAGGATGAATAACAGTGTGATAATCAACGACTTACACCGATCACTTCACCCTCTACTTCAGTCACAACATGACATTTTGTCAGGTGTTTCTGTCATTTTGTCATGTCAATATGTCAAAGAACTATTATTACTATGCAATCGCAGTTAATCTCGGTTAAGATATATAGTTAAAGCGATCGCGGCAATTACTACAGCTGCCCAAGGACCACAAGCCATGACTATTACTGTAGCAATCCATCCAAGCATAATCAAGCCAAAGATTATACCGAGTATTACTTTAATTGCATCCATAATCTTTAATAAAAATGTGGGAAGAGCTCATCACTTCTCTTCCCACGGTCACTAATCATCTAAACTCATCAAATCATCACTAGGGCCTATAAGTCCGATCAAAGACTTATAGACAATGGACACATCGTACAATGTACCACATGTCATACCGTCCTTTTTCAAGGACTCAGAAACTTTCTGGATTACTATATCAGCTATCTGCATTAGCTACATATATTCTACCCATATTAGTTTCTAAACAGTTAAGAGGCCGTACTCACGACCCCTTAACTGTAATTTGACCGTTACGCATACTCGAGGACAGGTACTTCACGCTCCGTCAGTTCATCGGTTGCGACACCGTTGTTGAACTTACGAACCTTGATCTTCGTCATCTCCTTGCACGTCAGCTTCTTGCCACACGTCTTGACTACACGATCGTAGTCATTCTCTGCCTTCTGCAGATCCTTACATACAGGACCGACGAAGTTGCCCTGATAGTCCATGCGACGAAGTGCTGCGACCGAGAAATAGCCGTCCTGACCGTTTCGTTTCACTACGAGCAGTGTTTCAACTGCATCACTGTTCGGACGAACAGTACGAGTGAAAAGCTGAATATCAGCTTCCGTGTCAGGAAATTCGACAACTTCATTCGGTGCGATACCGTAGGTTACTATACCTATACCCTTTTCCTTCAGGAATTCGGGAGACACTTCTGCTACTACACGCCCACCAGGAGCTGCAATCTTCGGCAGATTTTTTACTTCAGAAATTTTCATGTTTTATAAATAAATTAAATTAAACTTCTATGTACTACAATCACGTTTATTTTATACTTGTGATGTACTACGAACTTGTCGGGAGCTTTGGTACCTGTTGGTGGCTTTGGTTGATGGAAAAAAGAAGGAGAGCAGGGATTGCTCCCCACTCTCCAGTTATTATGCCAGTTCCTCGAATAACGAGACTGGTTTGAGGTCAAACTCTCCCTCCAGCTTCTCACGGTCCTTGTTGAACCGCTGGAACTTAAAGGACTGGTTCTCCGTGACTTTGAGCCGCTTGCCTGCGAGGAGTTGGGTGACCTCCAACGCATCACCGCAGGTGAGTATGCGCAGATTGAGGTCGTGTTTCTCGCGAATGGCTTCCATGTAGTCCGTGCGACCTTCAGGTGCGATCTGACAACCGCGCTGAAACGTGCTGAGCGGGAACCAGCGCCACACTCCGTTGATGCAGCAAAGGATCATGAGACCCCGAACGGTAATCTCCTCACCGTCTTTGTTGACGGTCTTAAATTCCTTCCCCTGCTTGATGAGCTGGATATCGAAGTCCTCAAACTCGACCGTATCACCCTTCAACAGCAAGTTCTGGGTAAAAATAGTCTTCGACTTCAAGATCTCGACAGTTACGTCATCGAATCCCCTGTTGACTGCATCCTGCAGCATTTCGGCCCTCTTGGCGCCTTTTAATTGTTTCATAAACGTGATGAGTTAAAGATGAATGATTAGTTAGTGATTCGCTACCTTTCAGTAGCTTTTGTTATTTGACCAGTGCTCGAAGTGCTTGTAGCTTAGCTTCGAGTCCTGCAATGTACATCTCAACAATTACATTGAGCGGAGTAGTAACAGTCGATAAAGCTTTTACAGTGTTGTGAGAAATAGCTTCAATAGAAGCTATTTCATCTGCAACACGTTGGGTTCTGTCATCCATAGCAAAAGCTATTAAAGAAAGGGCTCAAAGCCCTTTCTTGATTACACCTGCCCACATATCGCGAGCAACATCCATGAGTGCACGGTCTTCTTCCGTGACCTTGTCGACGTTCTGCAGCTTGAGCGGCTCCTGATAAGTGTAACGAGGTCGAGCAGTGCCACAATTGTGAACATCCGACATAGATTCTGCTTCGATGAGCAGGTTGTGAAAAACAGTCTGTACCATGGTTTGATAGTTTGATGAGTTTCCGAGAAGCACTATTGCTATCTAAATAATATTCAGATATTTTGGTAAAAAGAAAAAAAAATCTATCTCGGATTTCTCCGAGATAGATTGAGGTGGTTAGCGTTTCCACACGACCTTGCCAGTGTTCCACTCGCGGATGTCGAATGTTACACTCATAGAGTCTTCATACGCTTTCTCGCGCGCGATGACATAGTCGTCATGGTTGTAGCTGCCGTTCCTTCCAGCATTGGCGTCTTCCTCGGTCTTGTACCAGCGAGTTTCGGTTCGTGTGTAGTTGATAGAGCAACAAACCGTTCCTTCGAGCAGATTTACGGTAGGCTCGCCCATGAACGAGAGGTTGGTGTAGTTGCTGCTGTTGCAGGTCAGTTCAACCTGGTCTACAGGACGAACCGTGAGTTCTGCAGTGCCAGTGAGGATGGCAAGCGCGTTCTCTCGAGTCTCTTCAGGATGAGCCTGAATGAGAGCTGCTATGTGCTCAGTGAGCTCAGCAGGGTTTGCCGACGAAATGGAAGTAGCGACGATCGATTTGATAAGTGCGATGTTTTTCATAATGGTATTAGATGAAAAAGTTTAACATATAGACAGTTCAGATGCTTTGGTTTCTAAAAATAGAACTTTTGTCAGAAATATTTTACTCGAAAAAATTTCGATTTTCCATCTGAAACCCCCAGGGGGAGTTTTAATAGAGTATCCATATGTGTATACAATATATACAATATTCGTATGTATACATGATATCCATACACAAATCTCTTTTTCTAAACTCAATGGGGGGGGGTTGTTTAAACAACCCAACAGGTATATAGATCTGTTCGAGCGCCTCCGCGAAGCGAGAACATATATAGATAGGTATCTCCCAGGGCATATAAGTGTATCTCCCAGGGCACTTTTTTAAAATAGGTGTATCAAAAACGACACCTTAGTGTATCTCCCAGGGCTATTTTTAAATTGAATGTACTATATCAAATTCTTATACACTTTAAATAAATATTGGTATAAATATTTGGTAATATTAAATAAATGTTATATCTTTGTAATATTAAAAATATTAATTTATGGATAATAAAGTACAACACATTCAAGTCCCTCATGATTTGGGGGTTGCAAAAGAAATTAAAATGAATCCTACTGATTATCTCATTTATGGTTATATGAGAAAAAATATGGATAAAGATACATTCCAAACTTTTGTTTCACTAAGAACTCTTGCAGAATTAGCAAGAGTATCTATTAATACAGTGCAAAGTAGTATTAAAAAACTAAATGCAGCAGGTGAAATTAAAATTCTAGAAAAGAAAAAAGGTAGGAGTAATATTTATGAGATTCAAAAATCGGGAAGATATTTTGAAAGATTTACTTACGAGTTTATGGATGCTGAGAATACTACTCCTGAAGAAAAAGGAGTTCTATTAGCAATGCAACAATACACTAGTACAAATGATGGACAATTTGCTATTACAACTAAAACTAATAAAGAACTTGCAGCAAAAATGGACATAAGTACTAAAGTATTAACTAGAGTATTTAGACAATTAGAAGATAAAGGTATTTTAATTACAAGTAGAACATCTGCTTTAGATAAAATATCAGGATTACGTAAATCTGCTAAACTTATTGATTTATCTTTAGTATGTCAAGCAATCTTATTTGTAAATCAAAAAGTAGATCAACATTCAGAACAGATTGAAAAACATTCAGAAGATATTAAAAATCTACGTAAGGAAATTATGAAATTAAAACAAGAAAATGAAAAACTTTTAAGTAGATTAAATACTAATTCTGATTTTAATTTTGCATAATATGGATACAACAAATATGACTATAACAGATAAGACTACAGCAGATTTGTCGGGTACTATTTCATTTCCTGGAAGTATAATTAATACAACACCTAATCCATATATAGGTATGGTAAGTACTATAGGGGTAGCGAGTGCTATGGCAAACTCAGTAGGTACTACAGCAACTAATCTAAAAAATGAATTAGAACAAAGAATCGCAGCTTTAGAAAGCGTAACAAGTTATTTATTATCTAAAGTTTCTGAATTAGAAAATAAAGTAGATAATTTAACATCTAGAATTTCTGAATTAGAGAATTCAAATCGTTGTAAATTAGATCCAGAAATAGGTGCTGTAATTTGTGATTTATAAAAATAATGTATATATTTGCAAAATAATATAAAACAATTATTATGAACGATATCACATACAGACCATTCATACGAGATAGTGCTTTAGGAGATATTAATATTCAAATTCCAAATCTTGAAATACCTGTATATAAACCCAGATATTCTCAACCTTTGGAAGATGATACAGAGACAGAAGTACAATCTCAAGTAGAAGAGATAAGAAATCCAGAACCAATAGTTCAAGAAACTACAGTTCATAAATTCAATTCTAAAAAGGATTTCAAAGATACAATGCTTCCTATTTATGAAAGATTATTAAAATCAAAAGGTTTAAATCCTGCATTTGCTAAATCATTAGTAGCACAAGACGGATTAGAATCAGCTTGAGGTTCTAAACCTGCAGGATCATATAATTTTGGAGGTATTAAAGGAAAGGGAACAACTAAACGAACTAGAGAAGTTATTAATGGTAAGGATATTTATATAAATGATCAATTTAGAAATTTCAAATCACTTGAAGATTATGCAAACTTTAAAATTGATCTATTAAATAATAAACGTTATAACGCATTCTCTGGAGATATAAAAGAATTTGCAAATAGAGTTCATAGAGGAGGATATGCTACAGATCCAAGATATGCAAATATTTTAAATCAAGTTATAGCTTCTGCTAAACATGGAGGAGTATTAAAATTTCAACAAGGAGGAATTCAAGAAGGAAAACAGTGGCTTGAAGATTGATATAAATCACGTAAAGGTTTAGTAAAACAAAATGTTAAACAAGTTCTACCAATTCCTCCTCTCCCTGTAACTGAATCTTTAGTATTTAATGCACTTAAAAGAAATTTAGATCTTACTAGAGCAAAGATAAATCCGAGTAAAGTCCCTGATAATGCTTCAGGAGTTTATTATCCGTTTGGTAGAAGAATATTTTTAACAGATGGATCAACTAGTACTGCAATTCATGAATGAACTCATAGTAGTTTACCTGATGCACAAGAGAAAGTAATTAAGAAGTATCAAGATAATTTTGGAGATACTGTCTATGATAATAAAACAATCGTTCCTGATGAATATTTAGATAATCCTCAAGAAATTTATGCTAGATTAATGCAGTTAAGATATAGTATTAATGCAGATCCTAATCATAAATTTACTAAAGAAGAAATACAAAATATTAAGAAGGAACATTTAGATCATTATACTCTTACAAATAGACTTAAAAATTCAGAAGGTAAAGGTAGTTTCTCAGTATCACAATTTGATAAAGATGGAAAGATAATTCAATCAGAACCATTTAATCCCGAATATAAAATTGTACCTGAAGAGTCTACAGTTACTCCACATTATAATAAAGAGAATACATATAATTTATTGAATAGATATAGTGATGATTTCTTACTTTATTTATTTAATAATGTAGCTCAAGCGCCTACTAAAAAGAAAGATACTACATTATATGCTCAGTTGGGGTTAAAAATACCTAAGTATCAAGAACCATCTGGGAAATTAATGAATCGCTCTACACGTATATGAATGCAAGATAAAAACGGAGAATATGCATGAGCTAAAAGAAATAATGTTTCTAGACCTGAATTTTGAGATAGGTTAAGAGATGAAAATAAGGAATCTATTGTAGATTGAGAGAATCCTAACTCTATAGCTACGCATAAACTTGGATATGGAGAAATAGATAATAAAATTATTATCTATCCAGAAGTTCAGAAAGTTAATGAAAAACTAATAGATTATACAAGACCTCCTTATTCGCATAATGCAGGAATCATTAATGCATACGAGACAGGCAATTATGTGACAGCTCCTAATGAAAAACTTGCTGAAAATTTTACAACTACATACAAACAGAAATATCCTGGATTTATAGAACATGATGTTTTCGAGGATGAAGTAAGTAGAGATGTATATAATTCAAAAAGCGATAAAATAAATTATGTATATAATAAACTTCTTGCAAACGGATATACTAGAATGCAAGCTTCAGCTATTTTAGGTTCGTTGTTTATTGAAGGGCAGCTAGATGAAAATAAAAAAGAGACTGGGGGAAATGGATATGGTCTTCTGCAATGAACAGATTCTACACGTAAAAATAATCTAAAAGAGTTTAAGTCTTCTACTGCAAAAAATGAATTTGAAAGACAAGTAGATTTTTTGATTCACGAATTGAAAAATCCTGATGTATGGCTAGGGCAAAGAAAATTAGATGAATTTTTAAATGCGGAGGATATAGATAGTGCAACAGAAATATTAGCAAAGAGATTCTGCCGTCCAAGAACAGGAAGCGAAAAGATGGACGCTAGGAAAGAAGTTGCAAGATTTTATGTGAATCAACAGCCTAGGTACAGCTTAACAGATAAATATATATATGGACAATAAGTTATATGATAAAGTAATAACAAAACTGCAAGATAAAGATACTCCAAAAATTGAATTAAAAGATTATGGTTTTTATAAAAATGCAGCTGTAACTTTTATTAAAGATTCAAAAGTATATTATGCAGTTTTAAATAATGGATCTAATGGTAGTGAAAACTCTATATTAAATCCAATGAAAGAAGTAGTTTCAATTATGGAACTATTAAAACAGGAACATCAAGAAATAGATGATGCCACAATTTGTGATGTTATAATTGATATTCCAGATGACGTTTATACTTGAATATTTCTAATATATTTAAAATAAACTGATAAATACATAAATATATACATACATGTTTACATTAAGAAAAATTACACAAACAGGTGTTGAAATGAATTTTAATTTAGGAGATTCATATACACTAGTTACAAAAGAAAATTCTCCAGAAGAATTTGAAAAAGGTTTAAAAGAACATCCGTTCTATGGAGATATTTATGCTTTTGTATCTTGAAATAATGAAATATTACCATTATATAAAAATCAGAAAAATTATATAGTTTCTGAAAGTGGTAAAACATATGATAATTTAACATATAAATAAAATGAAAACAATGACTTGGAAAACAAAATTAATTATTGCCGCAATTATAATTGCTTTAGTATTGGCAGGTTGTGGTATTGTATCAGCAATGAGCTTTAGTAGTCTATTACTTGCAGTTGTAAGTTTAGCTGTAGGTGTAGGTTGTGGCTGGTATGCAAAGAATATTTATGATAAATATTTCAAAGATAAGTAATGAAAATATATAAAATATTCTACATATTAGGATTAATGTTTATGGCATTATTCTTTTTAAGTACGCTAAACTCAGCAGTGCCTTTATATGCATTGCTGAGTTTAGTATCCTTTATAATTAGTGGAAAATATTATAAAGAAGATGATTAAACAGTTTATATCACAAAATATCACGGGGGGG
>CAJJTI010000002.1 GCA_905194705.1 uncultured Solobacterium sp.
CACTTGAATCTATTCAATTTTGTATTTTATTCTCATATTTTCTTTTCATCAAATAAACCTTCTTTTTCTTTATCCTATTGGATTTTGCCTCGTTTTCAATATTTTAAGTAGTAAAAATGCCCCGTTTTTCTGAAATTTTAAGTATCATTTTGCCCCGTTTTGCCTAAAATGATAAAAAAAAGAAGTCTCAGCGATTGAAAGCCAAAACTTCTTCAAATATTTAAATTGTTTAATTAAGCTTCTGTATGTGTATCAGTTACTTCTTCAGTAGTTGCTACTTCTGTTTCTACTGGTGTAGAAGGAGTGTTATGATCTGTGAATTCTTCTTCAATAGATTCACCTTTAACAATTTTTTCAATCTGGCTTGATGTTAATGTTTCATATTCCATTAACGCTGTAGCAATTTTGATTAATTCTTCTTTATGTTCACCAATAACTTCTTTTGCTTTTTCATGACATTCGTTAACAATCTTACGAACTTCCTGGTCAATTTCAAATGCAACTTGTCCAGAAACATTGCTTGGTGAATTGTAATCTCTGCCTAAGAATACATTTTCATTACCCGAATCGTATTTAATTAAACCTAAATCACTCATACCATATAAAGTAACCATATCTCTAGCAATATTTGTTGCTTGTTCAATATCATTTACAGCACCAGTTGTAACATCTTCAAAGAACATTTCTTCTGCTGTTCTACCACCCATATAAGAAGTGATTTTTGCAAGTAAATCGTTCTTTGTATTCATCATTTTTTCTTCTTTTGGTGTCATTAAGTTATATCCGCCAGCTTGACCTCTAGGGATAATTGTAACTTTTTGAACTACGGAAGCGTTATCTAGATATAAACCGATGATTGCATGTCCTGATTCATGATATGCAACAAGTTTCTTTGTCTTTTCATCATATGTACGAGATTTTTTAGCAGGTCCCATCATTACACGGTCAATAGCTTCATCAACTTGCATTGTATGGATTTCTGTTAAATTCTCACGTACTGCTAAAATAGCTGCTTCGTTTAATACGTTTTCAAGATCAGCACCAGAGAAACCAGGTGTTCTTTTTGCTAAACCGTCTAAATCAACATCTTTTGCGATATTTTTATTTCTAGCATGTACTTCTAAGATTGCCTTACGACCCTTACGATCAGGTAAAGCTACTGTAATTTGTCTATCAAAACGACCGGCGCGTAATAAAGCAGGATCTAGTACGTCAGGACGGTTTGTTGCCGCAATAACAACAACACCCTTGTTATCTTCCATACCATCCATTTCAACTAACAATTGGTTTAATGTTTGTTCTCTTTCGTCGTGCCCGCCACCAAAACCAGCACCTCTTTGTCTACCTACAGCATCAATTTCATCAATAAAGATAATACATGGAGCTGTTTGTTGTGCTTTTTTGAACATATCTCGTACTCTGCTTGCACCTACTCCGACAAACATTTCAACAAAGTCTGAACCAGAAATACTGTAGAATGGAACATTCGCTTCACCAGCTACTGCCTTTGCAAGTAATGTTTTACCAGTACCAGGATGACCGCATAGTAAGATACCCTTTGGAATACGAGCACCCATCTTTTGGAATTTCTTAGGATATTTCAAATAGTCGATAATTTCTTCCATTTCTTGTTTTTCTTCATCGCATCCTGCAACATCCGCAAAACGTACTTTTGACTTTGTTTCAAGTTGTGCTCTAGATTTACCAAAATCAAACGCTTTCGCATTGGCACTTCCTGCACCACCCATTTTGTTCATCATCCATGCTCCACCAACTAAAAGCAAGATGAATGGAATCATAGAAATTAATGTATCCACAAATAGGTTGCTTGCTTCAGAATCAACTACGGAAATATCACTTCCATCTAGTGCTTCAATTAGCTTTTCTTCTTCCCCAACAGGAACAGTAGAGGTAAAGGCTACAACTTGACCATTTTCTGTGTAAGTGCCTTTTACTGTAATTACATTTGATCCAATAGATAACACTGTCTCATCAACATTTTCTTTTTCAACGGTAGTTAAAAGTTCTGTATAAGATAAACTTTTCGATGTTGATCCACCACTCATGTTGAATAAGCTGAATAGTGCTACCATCATCACCAAATAAGGAATATAATTTAAAAATTTATTTTTTTGTTGTTGCATGTTTACTCCAATCTATAAACTACTTGTATAATTCATCCTTTAAAATACCGATATATGGTAAACAACGATATCTCTGGTTGAAATCCATGCCGTAGCCAACGACAAATTCGTTTTCCACTTCAAAACCAACATAATCAGCTTTGCAATGGCATACTCTACGACTTGGTTTATCTAATAGTGTAATAACTTTAACACTTTTTGCACCTTTATGCATAAGCATTTCGCATACTGAATGTATTGTTCTTCCTGTATCAACAATATCTTCTACTAAAAGAATATCTACCCCTTTAATAGATGAATCTAAATCTTTGATAATCTTAATATCACCAATAGATTCTGTACCATCATAACTTGATACATCCATAAAATCGTACTGAATATCTAAATCAATATGTTGTATTAACTCAGCCAAAAAAGGAACAGAGCCTTTTAGAAGCGCTACAACTAGCGGTGGGTTATTTTTATAATCTTCAGTAATTTGTTTTCCTAATTCTATTGAGCGTTCAACTATCTCTTCGTGTGTAACTAAAACCTTTTTGATGTCGTTTTGCAACATATCATTTCTCCTTCTTAATATCTTTTAATTCTATCACATAAAAATCAGGCTTTATAGAGTAATGCTTTACATCTGGCCCAAGTTCTGGCACTAAAATCACTTCTCCACGATTATTTACTACAACTGGATAAGTTTCTCTTTTATATAAAGGTACATGCCGATCAATAAAGAAACGTGATACTTTCTTTGTGCCAAAACGCATTTTAATTGCATCTTTTGCTTCAGCATTACGAATAGTAAGTGGATATTCATTCTCATCTACTGTAATACTTTCGCTTTTTTTACCGATATCAGCTATTTTAAAATAGCTACCGGTAATTATATCTTCCGAAGAATTCATGATGTAACTATAAGCTTTTGGTTTTTTTATCGCAAAGAAATATCCTTCATCTTGAACTACTTCATATATGCCAAAAGGAATAATAAAATCGTCCTGTTTTAATAATATAGAATCTATTTCCTTTTTATATGCATAACTCATTCCTTGATCTTTACGGTAATATGGTTTTAGAAACACGTGTACTAAAGTAATTCTTTCTTCATCATTTAAAAGACGATACTCTTGTAATGATACTTTGTCATAAACAATTAACTTTTCTACCTTTTCTCGTATCATATCCATATGTTTATTCTTATCTTGAATTTCCTTTAATAAATCTTCTTTTTCTTCTTCACTCATTTTCGCAAGAATTTCATGACGAATATAATTACGAGCTAATGTAATATCATTATTTGTGCAATCAATATAGTATTTAATATCTGCATCTTTACATATATTTTCTAAATCTTTTTTAGTATATGAAAGTAGTGGTCGACATACTTTAATACCTTCGTAATTCATTTCTTCTGCTAAACCATATGTTTCTGGTATCAGATGTTTTTCTTTCTGCATTAAATACGTTTCAAGTAGATCATCTTTATGATGAGCAACTAAAACCCCATCATAATTATCTTTTTCAATAATTTCTTTAAAGAAGTTATAGCGATAATGTCTAGCTTCCGCTTCAAAATTACCACTATATGTAAATTGTCCATTTAAAACATAAATTGGAATATGATGTTTTTTTGCAAAAGAAGTAATATATTCTTCTTCCTCTTCTGCTTCTTTACGATGATGATAATTTACATGTGCAATCGCAAAATTTATTTTTTTATCTAAACATATTTTTACTAAAGCCATAGAGTCTGGTCCCCCAGAAGCTCCTATCAACCATTTTTTATTTTCGATATTCATGAAAACATAATAGCATGTTCCAACAATTTTCTTTGTTAAAAAATTATTTAATCTTCAAAAACCGCATGGTTATCAAATTGTGAAAAAACGCAAAAAATTAAGTCTTGTATTTCTATTTTTTTGTGAGATACTGAAGTGGCGATAAATAGTTGCAAATCCAACTAAGTATCTCAGTATTGGAGAAAAAGAATCATGAATGTAATTAAAAGAAGTGGTGAAGAAGTTGTATTTAATGCGGACAAAATTGAAGTTGCACTAACAAAAGCGAATGAAGCGACTATCGTTTCTAAGAGAATTTCTCTCGATGAAATCAAAGAAATCGTTAAGTCAGTTGTTGATCAATGCAACGCTTTGAAAAGAAGTGTATCTGTAGAAGAAATTCAAGATATGGTTGAAAACGCCTTGATGAGAGACAATGCTTTTACTGTTGCTCATAACTATATTACTTATCGTTATGAAAGAGCTCTTGTACGTAAAGCAAACACAACAGATAAGCAAATCTTAAGTTTGATTGGTCGCTACAATGAAGAAGTAAAACAAGAAAATTCAAATAAAAATCCAACTGTAAACAGTACACAACGTGACTATATGGCTGGTGAAGTATCAAAAGATATCACAAGAAGATTTTTATTACCTAAAGATATCTTAGATGCCCATGAACAGGGAATCATTCATTTCCATGACGCTGACTACTTTGCTCAACCAATGTATAACTGCTGTTTAGTTAATCTTGATGATATGTTACAAAATGGCACTGTTATTTCTGGCACTAAAATTGAAAAACCACACAGCTTCGCTACTGCATGTAATATTGCTACACAAATCATTGCGCAAGTCGCAAGTAACCAGTATGGTGGTCAATCCATCACTCTATCTCACTTAGCACCATTTGTTGATATCAGTCGTCAAAAAGCAATTAAAGCTGTTAAACAAGAAATCAAAAACGCTGGTGTAACATTAAGCGAAGACATTATTAAACAAATCGCTGAAGAAAGAGTAAGAAAAGAAATTTCTACTGGCGTACAAACAATTCAATATCAAATCATTACTTTGATGACTACCAATGGTCAAGCACCATTTGTAACTGTATTTATGTATCTTGATGAAGTACCTGAAGGTCAAACAAGAGATGACTTAGCACTTATTATTGAAGAAACATTAAAACAACGTATGCTTGGTGTTAAAAACGAAAAAGGTGTATTTATCACTCCGGCATTCCCTAAGTTAATTTATGCACTGGATGAAGATAATATTGAACCAGATTCTAAATACTACTATTTAACAAAACTTGCAGCAGAGTGTACTGCCAAAAGAATGGTTCCAGACTATATCTCAGCTAAGATTATGAAAGAATTAAAAGGTGATGTATATCCATGTATGGGATGTCGTTCATTCTTAACGCCTGACCGCTTTACTGAAGCTGGTGTTGGTAATATTCCTCACGCTGAAGATTATGTTGAAGGAAAACGTCGTTACTACGGTCGATTCAATCAGGGTGTAGTTACAATCAACCTTGTTGATATTGCCTGCTCTTCTAATAAAGATCTTGACAAGTTCTGGAAGATTTTCGATGAAAGACTTGAACTATGCTATAGAGCATTAATGATTCGTCACAATCGTTTGAAGGGTACACCAAGTGATGTAGCTCCTATCTTATGGCAATATGGTGCTATTGCTAGACTCAAAAAAGGTGAAACAATTGATCCACTTTTATATAACGGATATTCTACTATTTCTCTTGGTTATGGTGGATTATGTGAATGTGTTCGTTATATGACTGGTAAATCTCATACAACTGAAGAAGGCGAAAAGTTCGCTCTTGAAGTAATGCAGCATTTGAATGATGCCTGCAGTAAATGGAAAGCAGAAACAAATATTGATTTCTCTGTATATGGAACACCAATGGAATCAACAACTTATAAATTTGCAAAATGCTTACAGGAACGCTTTGGTTTTATTAAAGGTGTAACTGATAAACACTACATTACAAACAGTTATCATATTCATGTATCTGAAGAAATTAACGCTTTTGATAAGCTTACAAAAGAAGCGAAATTCCAACAGTTATCACCAGGTGGAGCAATCAGCTACGTTGAAGTACCTAACATGCAAAATAACATCCCTGCAGTACTTGCTCTAATGAAACATATCTATAACACAATTATGTATGCTGAATTAAATACAAAGAGCGACTATTGCCAGGTTTGTGGATATGATGGTGAAATTCAAATTGTTGAAGATGAAAACCATAAATTATTCTGGAAGTGCCCAAACTGCGGCAATACTGATCAAACAAAGATGAATGTCGCTAGAAGAACATGTGGCTATATCGGAACACAATTCTGGAACCAGGGAAGAACACAAGAAATTAAAGAAAGAGTTCTACACTTATAAAAAACTAAGCTCTGTATTCTTACAGAGCTTTTCTAAAAGAGGATATTAATATGTACTATGGAAATATAAAAAAATATGACATTGCGGATGGTGAAGGTGTTAGAGTTACCTTATTTGTGAGTGGCTGCACAAATCACTGTAAAGGTTGTTTCCAAAAAGAAACATGGGATTTTTGTTATGGCACAAAATATACAAGTGATACTGAAAAAGAAATACTTGAAGCTTTAGGCAGTGATTTCATCCAGGGTTTAACATTACTGGGCGGTGAACCATTTGAACCAGAAAATCAAAGAGAACTCATTAACTTGTTAAGAAAAGTAAAAGAACTATACCCATCTAAAGATATCTGGAGCTATACAGGCTTTGTCTATGATAAAGACTTGTTAGCAGGGCAAAGAAAACATACTGAGGTAACTGATGAAATGTTATCTTATCTTGATATTTTAGTTGATGGACCATTTATTGAAGAAAAGAAAAACATATGTCTAAAATTCAGAGGTTCTGAAAACCAGAGAATTATAGATATGAAAAAGACAATCGAAACAAAGTCAATTGTCTTATCTCCACTAAATAACTAATTTATTGATATTGAAGAATTTAAAGCCACAAAAAAGCCAATTGTACAGAAAGTGAATATCCAGACATTAATTGTATGTTTTGATTTCAGTTCTTCTGACATTAGCTTTTTTATTAGCACAAAATTAGTTATCGCATAAACTGTATATACTATTAAAATAATATATCCATATGCAATATTCATCGCTGAAAGTTCAAAACTGAGCACAATAAAAATGAAGTAACAGATTCTAATAATATCTAATAATTTATCGATTTTACTATCTTTATGATTGTCCATATTATTACCACTACAAACAATAATATTGTTTCTCTTACTCTCGTTTTTTCTGATAATTGATTTGAACTATTTTTCAAAGAAAGAATATCAATAATTATACAAATCAAACAATTAACAATAAGACCTATTCGAAACCATAGAACATTATGAAAAATAACATAATAAATTATCAGTAACGCTACACATACCAAAGGAATTTTTCTTATATTATTTTCTTCCATAAATTAATGATAACAGAAAGATGCTTTAATTTTTTTCTTCTTTTTTCTCTTCTTCAATCTCTTTGGTATCTACAGGATCTTCGCCATCATCCATTTTTGGGTGTCCTGTTAACTTATTTACAATAGAAAGTATTGGATGCCACTTAGGATTAATCATGCCTGTATATTCAATAAATAAATCTGCCAGTAATAATAATACTAAGATTACTTTTATTCCTGCTAATGGATCAAAATAAGTAAGAATAGCACTTAATGCAAATAATAAACATACGATATACAAGATAACTACCGTTCTTTTATGTCCTAGCTTCAATTTAATCATCAAGATATGATGCAAATGGCCTTTATCAGCTTCCATTATTCTTTGACCTTTTAGTTTTCTTCTAATAATTGCAATTAAAGTATCGCTAATTGGAATAAATAATACAAGAATTGGTAAACCAAGAGTAATTAAAGCTGTTGTCTTAAAGCCTAGTAAAGACATGCAGGCAACAGTAAAGCCCATAAATTGTGCACCACAATCTCCAACAAATATACTTGCTGGATGGAAGTTATATGGTAAGAAACCAAGAATTGAACCTGATAAACATAATGCTAATATACAGATATCTCTTCTACCCATAAAAAAGCCAAGTAAACCAATTGTTAATGTCACGATTGATGTAATGCCACTTGATAAACCATCTAATCCATCAATTAAATTGATTGCATTGGTAATACCCACAATCCAGAAGAAAGAGATAATCTTTGTAATAATTGAATTTGAAATATCAAATGATAAAATGTGGAAATCCGTCAAATAAATATTACCTACAGCCATGGCAATAATTGTGCCTGATACCTGAAATAATAACTTAACTTTTGGTGGTAAATCATAAATATCATCAAGTAATGCGCCAATAAAGACTACTGATGAACCAATTAAAATACCATTTAAAGAATCATCTGCTTTCCAAAGTAAAGCAAGAGACACTAAAAAGGCAATATAAATTGCTACGCCACCCATTCTGACTATTTTCCCATGATGTACGGTTCTTGCGTTTTCTAATGCATATATTCCTAAAGCAAAGCCAATTTTCTTGCAAACAGGAACTAAACACAGCGAAATCACAAAAGGTAATACAAAATATGGAAATGCACCTATAACTAAATTCATACGGAATTAATTATACATTAAAAAAAGGTGGAGCCCCACCCTTTTTATACGAAATATAGAAAGCTGATAATAAATTGTCCGGCAAGATACGCAATAGCTAGTGTAAGCAAAGCATATAACAGTTGTGCCTGCATTACATGATTTTTCTTAATCAGCTTTTCAAAGTTAATACTTTGCATTGCGTAAAATGACAAGAACAAACTAATCGTCATTATTAAAGCTTTACATAAAAATGATATCAATGAAGAATTCATTCCTTATTTTGTACCGAAAATTCTATCTCCAGCATCACCTAAACCTGGCACAATATAGCCACGTTCATTTAAATGATCATCCATAGCAGCTAAATAAATATCTACATCAGGATGAGCTGTTTGAACTGCTTTAACACCTTCTGGTACACCAACCAAGCACACAAGTTTAATATTTTTAGCACCACGAGCTTTAATAGCGTCTAAGGCTGCTACAGCACTACCACCTGTTGCAAGCATTGGGTCAACAACCATAACTACTGCATCTTCTAATCCCTTAGGGAATTTAGCAAAATATTCATGTGGTTCCAATGTTTCTTCATCACGATATAAACCGATGAAACCCACTTTAGCTGTTGGTACTAAACGACGAATACCATCAAGTAGGCCAATACCAGCACGTAGAATTGGTACAATGATTACTTCTTTACTTAATTCATAACCAACACATGGTGCAACCGGAGTTTCAATTTCTACTGGTTGAACAGGCAAGTCTCTACAAACTTCATAAGCCATTAATTCCGCAATTTCATCTAAATTTTCACGGAAGTCCTTAGTTCCTGTTTTTGTTTTACGCATTTGTGTTAATTTATGTGTAATAAGTGGATGATTTAATACTTCTAACATTTAAGAAATACCTCCTAGTTTTCTAATCATTAATGATAAAAGATATAAACTTCTTTTACAATACCTAAGCTTCTTCCAGCACGCAAAAAATAGCAAGTCTTGCATCATAAAAATCATCAGTACACGTTACCATAGTAACTAGTTTATCACTAGGTTTAACTGTTACTGGACTTTCAAAAACACTCTCTTTTCGAATACTTCTAACATAATTCATAAATTCTTCATTGTTTTTAAAAGTAATCTGAATGAAGAAATCTGTTCCTTTTACTAGTAATCCTGCAAATGGTTTTATTACATAGTTTGCATCTTTTGTCTCTAAAGACAAAGTTTTATGTTTATTGTAATAATTTTGGTCTTTGTAGCTTTCTAAACTGTAAAACATTGTCCCGGTATTTGTGTGATGACCATATATAAATGTATTTTTATCACTGAAATCTTTTTGATTTTCATAATCCATAAAAATACAGCCCATATGATTTTTATTACCATCAAATAAATGTTCTAGATAGTAATCATTATCTTTTCCTTGTACAAGAGGATAATCAATTACACTGTCTTCCTGTTTTAACCATCCTACATAATCATCATTGATTTTCTTTAATACATCATGCTTATTTTCACCAGTTTCATCTTCTTTTTCCTGTACAATATTAATTTCGCGATAACTTTCTTCACCTTCTTTATAAGACAGACGAAAAGAATAAATATAGTACCAGGATCCTGCCAGTAAAAATAACGAAAAGAAAAGGAGAAGATAAAGTAATCTTCGTCCTATTTTTGTTAATCGTTTCTTTTTTCTACTCATAAATAACATCTCCTTATATATGTTATTCGAGTAAAAATGGCAAATTCCCCAAAAAATTATAAAGAAAAATACACAAATAGCATTCTATCTTTACCATTCATGTCTTTAAGAATCTCAAATCTAGCTTCTGGCAGCATTTCTTTCACTAAATTTGTCATTCTTTCTCTTTGATCATACCCCATTTCAAAAGCCATAAATGCTTTATCTTTTAATACCTGATGACAATCTCTGAAGATTTCACGATAGAATTTCAATCCATCTTCACCACCAAATAGTGCAACATGAGGTTCAAAGTCCACTACTGCATGTTCCATTTTTTCTTCACTAGGAATATATGGTGGATTAGACACAAGTACATCTAATTTAATACCCTTTTCAATAAGAGGTTTTAGCATATCACCAGCATAGAAAGTAATATCTGCTTCATTTGTTTTCGCATTCAACTTAGCTGTTTCTAATGCTTCTACAGATATATCCGTTGCACACATGTCAATCTTTGGCTCTTCTTTGCATAAAGCAATCGCAATAGCTCCAGAACCCGTTCCAACATCTGCTACATTTAATTTTTCAGCATCAGGAAAATATGTATCAATACGAGATAATATATGGCCGCATAATTCTTCTGTTTCATAGCGTGGTATTAATACATCGCCATTAACAACCATCTTGTAACCATAGAACCATGAATATCCAAGAACGTGGCCTAATGGTTCATCCTTCAATATCCTTGCCATTCCTGCATCAAATTCTTTTTCCAGCTCTTCTGGCATTTCTTCATCAAAATTCATGTATAAGTTATATCTTTCACGATTAGATAACTCTACAAGATATGCCATTACAGTTTCTTCAGGAATATTATTCTTACTGCATTCTGATTCGTATATACGAACTTTTTTTGAGAAAGTTGTCACTATTCTGTATCCTCTAACTTTCTTTTTTCTTCTTCAGCAAGTAAACCATTTACAACATCATCAAGTTTACCTTCCATAATACGATCAAGCTGTGTAATAGTTAAACCAATACGGTGATCTGTTACACGGTTTTGAGGATAGTTATAAGTACGGATTTTTTCGCTTCTATCACCTGTACCAATTTTTTCACGTCTGATTTTTCCTTCAGCTTCTTCTTTACGACGTTTTAATTCTTCATACACACGTGCACGAATTAAACGCATAGCTGTTTCCCGGTTTTCAATCTGGCTTCTACCTTCTTGACAGTTAACTGTAATACCTGTAGGAATATGAACAATTCTTACCGCAGAGTCTGTTTTATTGATATGCTGTCCACCAGCACCACTTGCACGGTGAGTTTCAATTGTTAAATCCTTTGGATCAATCTCAATATCTGTATCTTCTGCTTCTGGTTGAGCTAATACAGTAGCTGTTGATGTATGAATACGACCTTGAGCTTCTGTCTTAGGAACACGTTGTACACGGTGTGCACCAGATTCAAACTTCAAGTGTTTATAAACATCAGTTCCTTTAATGGAGAAGATAATTTGGGTAAAACCACCCGCTTCACAGGGACTGGCTTCCATGACTTGAACTTTCCATCCCATATTTTCAGCATATTTTGAATACATACGGAAAAGGTCACCAGCGAAGATATTTCCTTCATCTCCACCTACACCACCACGAATTTCCATAATGACATCATGGTCATCATCTGGATCTCTAGGAATTAATAGATGTTGGATATACTCTAGTAGTTCTTCTCTAGCAGGAAGGCATTCTTCAAGTTCTAAAGCAGCCATTTCTTTCATTTCTGCATCATCGTCTTTAGCTAATTCTTCTGCTTCTTCAATACGTTTATCTAAAGCCTGTAATTTATGTAAAGCTTCTACAGGTTGAGATAAACGAGCTTCTTCTTTTGAGAGTCTTGTTAATTCTTTAGGATTCCTTACTACTTCTTCATCCGTTAATTTTTCATTAATTTCGTTATATTGTTTTTCTAAATCAAGTAATTTTTCTCTTACTGCGTCCATCTTTACCTCCTATTTCTTGAAAGGATCTTGTAATCGTCTAGGCATGCCAATAATTTCATGGCAATGTCTGCATCTTGCTTCATAAGCTTCTTTAGCCCCAACAACAATTGTTGGATCATCCCATTTAGCTGCTACTCCATTTACAATACGTTGTGTTCTTGTTGCAGGAGCACCACATACCACACATACAGCTGTTAACTTTGTTACAAATTCAGCTTCTGTCAATAATATTGGCATAACCCCAAATGGTTGTCCTCTAAAATCTGTATCTAATCCTGCACACATTACTCTAATACCATGTTTTGCAAGAACTTCTGTTACTTCTACAATTTCTTCATCCAAGAATTGAACTTCATCTACTGCAACTACATCTGTATCTGGTTTAACATAATCCAAGATTTCACTTGCTTTATCAATCAAAATACTTTCAACCATACTTCCTGCGTGACTTGCTACTTTTGTTTCACTGTAGCGATTGTCAATTCTTGGCTTAAATACAAGAATTTTTTGTTTGGCAAATTCTAGCACTTTTATTCTTCTAATTAACTCTTCTGTTTTCCCGGCAAACATACATCCGGAAATTACTTCCAGCCAGCCTTTTCTATATTGTTTGTACATCTCACTCATATATTATTTCTTCCACTGCTGGAAGTCCTCCTTATGTGCATAACTGCGATTTAATTTACGAAGAGCGTTTTGCTCTAATTGTCTTACTCTTTCTCTTGTGACATTATAAACATCACCAACTTCTTGAAGTGTTTTTGGTGTACCATCTATTAAACCAAATCTCATTTTCAATATCATCTGATCTCTTTCAGGAAGTTCTTTTAATATTTCGTTTACTTCTTTTTTCAAATACTGATTATTTGTATATTCAACAGGGTCAATTGTACGATTATCTGGTACAAAATCACTCAATGTTGAATTTTCATCATCCCCAGTCGGGGTTTCAAGAGATACAGTATCCACATTTAAAGAACGAATTTCTCTAACTCTTTCTGGTGTAATATTTCCTACTTTTGAAGCAATTTCTTCTTCCGTAGGTTCACGGTCCAATTTTTGTAACAATTCTCTTTCAGCACGATTAATTTTAACAATCTGTTCATTTAAATGAACTGGTATACGAATATCTCTTGATTGATTGTTGATGGCTCTAACAATAGCTTGTTTTATCCACCATGTCGCATATGTACTGAAGCGAAAGCCTTTTGTATAATCGAATTTTTCTACCGCACGCATTAAACCGATATTACCTTCTTGAATTAAATCTTGAAGATTTAAACCATGGCCAACATATTTTTTTGCAATAGAAACAACTAAACGCAAGTTACTGTTAGTAAGAAGCTCTTTCGCTTCTTCATCACCTTTACTGACCCTTTTCGCTATTTCTCTTTCCTGTTCTGCTGTTAAAAGAGGAAAATTACCAATTGCATTTAAATAAACTTTAACTGAATCAGTAGAATGAAAATCACTTGTTTCATCACTTGAATAATCTTCATCTTCTTCATCAGATGATTCATCATCTTCATTGTCAAGAGAATCTTCATCTTCTAAAAGTTCTTCATCTTCTTCTAATTCAGCATCATTTTCTTCTACATCAATATTATTTTCAATAGCCCAGTCAAATAATGCATCTATATCTTCTTCAGATAAATGATTCTTAGTTGCTAAATCATATAGCTCTTTTTCATCAATATCTTTCCCTGCCTGCTTAATAGAAAGTAAAAGGTCGCAAATTTGTTCTCTAGATAAATCTGGATTCTTATTATTCATTGAAAATCATGCAAGGAAACCCACTATTTTATTAGCGGGAGGAATTGCCTGCTCCTTTCTTCTTTTAAATAGTTTTTCCTTGCTTCTAGCAATTCCAATTTTTTATAGCTTACTGAATTGTTTACTTTAGTTCCATCCAGCATCCTAATATCAAAGTAACCTGAACTTCTTCTTCCGAAAATAAAGCATTCTTGATTTTGGCATTTCACTTTATCAAATAATCTGAAGGTTTTAACTGTATAAGGTGCTTGATTGAGTTTCTTTTTACCACCTTTTAAAAAGTTTGCTTTATGTATCTGTCTGTTATGACAACGTACCTTCTTTTGATAAATAACTTTATCAAGTGGTTCAGCTTTAAAGTTTTGTGCTATGCAGTAAGCATCATTGTAATGTTCTTTTGCAAGATTATATTTAATACGATTGTTTTTTGTTATATATCCATAAGTTAGTGAAACATCAGGATATATTTCTTTAAGCTCATTGTAGAATGACCATCTCATAATGCCCATAAAAGTTGCATCGTTATACTTTTCTGCTCGTGTTTGTTTTAGTTTAATCTTGCCTTTATGATAATTTTCATGGCATGTTTTACACAAAGTAATCAAGTTGCTTGGTGCATTTCCACCAGTCTTTCGTGATTCCAGATGATGAACCTCTAATACCTTATCTTTTGATTTGCCATGACAATGTTGACATGTATGGTTATCTCTAAATAAAACATACTCACGAGTGTTATAACCTAACATTTCGCCATTTTGATAATCTTTACCACTAATGGTTTTACCTTCTGCTTCAGCTTTTAAAAGTTGAGTATCAAAACTTGCTACTTCAACTATGATTGTGCTGATTGGAATAATTTTATACACTTCTTCTACAACTTTTAAGTGTGATTCTACCTTCTGTTTTACGGATGGTGCAAGCCATCCTTCTGGTTTAGATGCCTTACGATTGTTGAATCTTGCAGGTCTATACCTCAAATGATTTCGTCTTGTCCTTCTTGTTTCTCTACGTGTTGATATCAGTTCTACAATATCATTACGTATTTCAACATCTGAACAATATAGTTCTATTTTTTCTGTGGATGCACTTAGTCCTATATGTTTAGAACCAGCATCAACACCCAATGTAACTGGTTGAATATGGTTTTCACATTCATACTCCAGTTGAATAGTAAATGGACTGTACTTAACAATTTCAGCTTTACCATCTTTTAAAAGATGCCTTACTTTACCAAGTTTATGCGTTGGCATAAGTGGTAGTCCATCTTTGTTTAATACATACACTAATTGCATAAACTCTCTTCTATCTAATTTAATAGATAACTCAGGCACAAGGCCTGTAATGTAGCCATCGACAATGTTATAAAGGGTTTTAATATATGCAACACTGTTCCTGCCCATCAGAACTGTTTAATCACATATCTTAGAGCTGCAGACTTGGCTAAACATCCACAGGTAACTATATATTCCTAAATAACGTAGCACTCGAAGTGCTTAGTCTAATCAACAAGCTTGCTTTTTACAAGCCCACTACTTTAGTGGTGGGGTATTGACGAGTAGAGCCCTCCTATAATAATGCTTACATACTAAGTTATTTTACACGAAAAATACAACCGCAAAAAGATGAGACTCAAAAGAATCTCATTTAAGTTTAAAAAAAGTCTATAGAAAATTCCATAGACTTTTAATTCACTACTTACCAAGACCGTATTTTTTATTGAAACGTTCTACACGACCCTGTGCTTGTGCGAATCTTTGACGTCCTGTATAGAATGGATGGCAGTTTGAGCAAGTATCTACTTTAATTTCTTTTAATGTAGAACCTGTTTCAAATTCAGAACCGCAGCTTGTGCACACTACTTTAGTTTTGTAGTAATTTGGATGAATATTTTCTTTCATTTCTTTTTCTCCCTTCTGCCTTAAGTCTCATGCGAACTTAAAGAAAGTGCCTAGTAATGATACCATGAGCACATTTACTTTTCAACTACTTCTCGGCAAATATCTCCACCAAGTTTCTTAATCTTTTCATCAATATCATAATATCCACGATCAATATGGTATATATCATGTATTTCTGTTTCTCCTTCTGCTAATAAACCTGCAATAACAAGACATGCACCACATCTTAAATCCGTTGCATATACTTTATCACCATAAAGTTTAGAAGGTCCTTTAATAATACTTGAGCCTTTATCAATATCGATATCAGCACCCATTCTTTGTAATTCCAAGCAATGTTTAAATCTTTCAGTATAAATTGTATCTACAACTCTACTTTCACCTTTAATTTGTGTTAAAAGAGCTGTTAGAGGCTGTTGCAAGTCTGTCGCAAAACCAGGATATGGTTTTGTCGTAATATCAACTGGAAGTAAGTTATCGTTATGTTCGACAGTAATTGTATCAATACCGATTTCCATCTTTACACCCATTTCTTCAAGTTTGCTTGTTAAAGCTTCAATGTGTTTTGGAATAACATTAGTAATCTTCATTTTTCCAGCACATGCAGCAGCCATGATTAAGAATGTACCTGCTTCAATACGGTCAGGAATAATTTCATGGAAACATCCTCTTAAACTGTCTACACCATCAATAGTAATCACATTAGTACCAGCACCTTTAACATTGGCACCCATTTTATTTAATAATGTCGCAACATCAATAATTTCTGGTTCTTTAGCAGCATTTTCAATTGTTGTTCTACCATTAGCGTAAACTGCAGCCATCATAATATTGATTGTCGCTCCAACGGAAGGAATATCTAAGAATATCTTATTACCTGTTAAGTGTTCTGCTTTAATAGTATAACAACCTCTTTCATACTCTACCGTTGCACCAAGAGCTTCAAAGCCTTTTAAATGCAAATCAATTGGTCTAGGACCTAAATAACATCCTCCTGGCATCTTCATGCGCACATAACCATATTTACCAAGTAGTGCACCCATAAAATAATATGAAGCTCTAAGTTTTGTTACGATATCTTGATCAAGATCAACATTTTTCATATTTATTGGATCAATAATCAAATGTTCTCTTTCTTCTCTTACGTCAACATTTAAAATATTTAGAATTTCTGATAATGCATTAACATCCGCAATTTTAGGAACTCCGAAAATTGTCACTGGGCCGTTCGCTAAAATTGCTGCAGGAATAAGTGCAACAGTAGCATTTTTTGAGCCAGAAATTATTACTTCACCATTTAACTCTTTTCCACCATGTATTTTAATTACTTCTTCCATTTTGCATTCATCCTTTCAACTTCTTCTACCATTTCTACAACATCATTAACGATGAGATCCGCTTCTTTTTGTGTCTGCTTAAAACGATTATCTCTTCTAGCAATCACAAACATTCCTGCATTTTTTCCTGCTGCTATACCTTTATCGCTGTCTTCATAAACAATACATTCATCTTTTGAAACACCTAATGCTGCACTTGCTAATTCGTATATATCTCCTGCAGGCTTAGGGTGAGCTATTTCTTCACTTGATTCAATAAAATCAAAGTATTTTCTAATACCCATTTCTTTTAGGCTGTATTCAATTTCATTAAATGCAGATGATGAACAACAAGCTAACTTATAGCCATCATCATGTAATTTCTTAACCATTTCTGGTATATGGTCAAACATTAAATCCTTAACACAAATAGGATGTGAATCATAATATGCATCGTTTGTTCTTCTAATTTCTTCTTTTGAAACCGTATGATTTAATAATTCATAGAAAAGGTCAACAATCCCATCAAGTGTTCGGCCAACACCATCTAATAACGCTTCTTTTTCACCTGTATATCCTAGTCCAACGAGATGATTGTAATTGCCATCATAATAGAATTTTTCACTATCAAAAAGGATTCCATCCATATCAAATAAAACTGCTTTAATCACAATATCAATCTCCATGAATAATTTTACACGAACATAATAAAAATAAAAAGGATTCCAACCTAAATTAGAATCCTATTCATTTATAAATATATATTAATCAATAACTGATGTTTGGACTAATTTATATCCTTTAACATTACAGCCCTTTGCTTCGTATATTTTATTTCCCCATCTATCAAATACATTTCCACATTCATCTTTTGTAAATGGTCCACCATCATCTCCAGGCCCTTCTGGAGTAGGTGTAGGTTTTTTAGGAGCTTCAACTTTTTCCCATAATGCTGTATATACTACACGCTGAGTCACCTTATCTGTTACAGGTTGATCCCAACCAGCAAATTTATAATCTGGTCTAGAAATTGTTGTTTCATCAAATCTTGGAGTATCTTCGCCACTTGGTACGATTGTTGTTTGATCGGCAAAGATTTCTTCTCCATCAACACCATCTGTATATGTTACTGAAAATCCTTTTTCATCATATTCCTTACTGTCACCACAGTACTGACAAACCTTTTTCACTAAACGTTTAAAATTGCCTGCACTAATTTCTTCCCAATCACCATTAGTAATTGTATAAGCATTATCTACATAGCCATCTGTATATTTCTCATTTAACTCATGGTCTACTATCTTACCATCTTTAAAAGCATCTTTACCATCAATAGTAACTATACTACGTCCTGTATTATTCTTATCATCACTAAAACCGAACCATCTACTGCAGGTTGCTTTATGACGATAAATATCTACTCCATCAACAATATTGTTAATGATATTATTTCCGGAAATATTAATTTTATACTTGTAGCTTCCCATATTACTATCATTAATATTCAAAACAGCCTTCTTTTTTCCAGCAGAATTATTAACCGTACAGTCAGAAAAATTTACTATTATATCATGGCTTCCAGCACCAGCATCTGTGTAAACATTGATAACCTTTCCTGAAGAATTAAATGTACAGTGATCAAAAGTCATCACTGGTGAACTATATGTCCAGATTGCATAATCGCCTGCAGGGCAATTAAATGTTGTATTGATAAAATCAGCTGATGAATAACCCCAGTAAAATGTTTTACCCTTAATCGTACAATTATCAACAACCGTTTTATCTGCACGTATAAACCCTAAATAATCTGCACTGCCTGATTGTAAAGTCATATTTTTAAAAGTAATTGTACCCGCTCCATCAAAGCTGTAATCCCCATTGTATTCTGTTCCAAAATTAGCAGGATCTGGAACAGTTGCTCCAATACCCCATGCTGTTTTATCAACGCCTTGACCTACAAAAGTAAGATTTTTATCTTTTGTTTTTGCACCTTTTGTATAAAGAGTAAACTTCCCTTCACCCAGTTCAATCGTGTCGCCACTAACAGCAGCCGTTACTGCTTCTTCTAATGTTGCATATTCTGTATTACCAATTCGTGCTACAAAAGATGCACCTTCTCCTTCAGCAAGTGCAACTATTGGTAACACACCAATTAGTAAAACACTTATCAAAAAAGTACTCATTATTTTTTTTATTTGTTTTGCCATAATGATTTTTCCTCCCCAACTCGATTATGATATTAGTCTATTACCCCCGATTCGTCAAGCTTTGAAAGTTCAAATCACAGCTTAAACAATACGTTTTTTATTATTCTGCTTGTATTTAGAATTCTTGGAAATGAGCTTAACAGTCAATATCAAGTAACTGAAATTATTAACACTTTATCTGAAATGAATCTGCAAATATTTGCAAGCTTGGATATATTCCATCATACATATAAGCAGTGTTGACTAATGCACTGCTCGATAATGTAGAATTCAAAAAAATACGTAAACAGTCAAAAAGAGTAAATTGAGAAGTATCATCAAATCTGCAAAAGATAAAAAATAAATATTACGATAATCATCCACAAAACTAAAAACAGCTCCAGATGGCCTGCTCATGCCGTCTAGAGCTATTTTTTATATGCAGAAACTCCTAAAGTCAGATTTGTAAACTTTCTTTTCAGAAAAAGAAATTACTTACATTTTTAAAAATCGTTAACTTATCGGCTAACAAAGAAAAGAAAAAAAGACTATTTAAAATTTGTTGAGGTTTGAGCTTCTTTTAAAATTACATGAGGAATATCTTGTTTTTAAAATTTTAGTTGATATCAGTATCTTGAGGTGTGTTTTATATGCACCTCTTTTTGTTATGCTTATTTTGAAAGGACAAAATGGGCAAAAAAAAGCAGAAGTTTATTAGTTTCGACCCTATCACTTCTGCTGTCTACCCGACAAATACATGATAACTTATCATTCAAACTCCCGCAACCATTTAACACAGGACATCTACTATAAAGAAACTGCTGCTTTAGTTTTATCTACTGTTCCTTGTCCTGTATGTGGACTTTGTACTCTTATCTTCTATGGTTATTATTCCAGAAAATTATTTGTTCTTGCTAAACATGATTTTATAAACTTCTATATTCATCGTTTAATGTGTAAATCTTGTCGTGTTACTCATGCACTGTTACCAGATGATGTTACTGTTAGAGCTCCTCTTTTCCTACATGATGCCGTTAATATTTTTGATATGAATCATAAGGAATTAAATACTTTTATTATTCTTAATCCTTGTTTTTCAACTCAAAGAATTAATTCTTTTATTAACAGAGTATCTTCCTGGTCTATTTCTAAAAATATTGATATCTTTTCTCATTCTGTTTCTGAGCTTGTCTATCTTCTTTTTCCTTTTCATCTCTACCAACATTATCCTGATCGATACTTTCCTGTTCTTGTGTGAAAATCCTCTTATAGAAAAGGAGTTTCGACCAATGAATAACGAAGAATATAAAAAATCATTTGTCTTGCAGCTGTTCAACCTCGAAGAAGAGGATGTTCAAGATGTAAGATATATTCCTGCTGGAGATAACACTGTAATTGACATTAAACTGCTTCCTTCTGCTGAACCATGTGATGTCTGCGGTTACGACAAGCCAGTCGTCAAGAATTACGTTTTAAAGAAAATCAATCATTCTATACTGACTGACAGAAAATGTACGCTTCACTACCATGCCAGAAGATATGAATGCCCTGTATGTAAGAAAACATATTACGAAAAGAATCCTTTTGTTTTCAAATCGATGAAGATATCTGCCAAAACGGTATACAGTATCCTGGAAGATTTAAAAAACTATAATGAAACATTTTCTTCTGTCGCTAAAAGATACCATGTTTCTCCTACTTCTGCAGCTTCTATTTTTGATTCCCATGTCAATATGGAAAGAAAACCTTTACCTGCCATTCTCAATTTTGATGAAGTATATGCCTTTAAATCTACTGAATCCAAATATGTATGTGTTCTTCTTGATTTTGAAAAACAAACTCCTGTTGATGTTCTTCCTTCAAAAAGATACGATTATCTGCTTTCTTACTTTATGAGTATTCCTCTAAAGGAAAGAAAAAATGTTCAATTTGTATGTTCTGACATGTATGACTGTTACAGATCCATTGCTAAAGCATGTTTCCCCAACTGTATTACACTTGTCGATCATTATCATGTATCTGCAGATTTGAACAAACGGGTAGATTCTGTCAGAACTCGTGTAATGAAACAGGCAAGAAATTCCAAAGATAAAAGTAAATACTATCTTCTTAAAAATTTCAACTGGATGATTTATACAAATGATGATGAAAAATTCAATCCTGATTCTCCAAAGAAATTCAACCGCCATTTCAATCACTATATGAATTTCTATGATTTACGAGAAAAGATACTGGAAATAAGCCCTGAGCTTAATGAAGCCTGGATGCTGAAAGATGAAGTTGTTCGTTTCTATAACGAATGTACTTCTGATAATGCCAAAGATGAACTGAACAAAATAATAAAACGATTCAAATCATCTTCCGTTGCTGAAATTGTTGATTTCAGTAAAACACTGAACAAATGGAAAGAGAAAATCGTTAATTCGTTCTATATTGTTGGACACGAATATAAAGTGAATGCGGGTACAGGCTATGTAGCAGCCCGCCAGAAAAAAATAAACAATGCCATTATTGAAAACAGAAACTCTATCATTAAATGTTTGAAGAAAAACGCTAACGGTTATTCAAACTGGACCAGATTTAGGAACAGAATCTTATATGTGCTGGACAAGAATTCAACTTATTCTATGTATCCAATCGTTAAAAGAAAAGGAGATAAATAATTATGGATGTAGATGAAGTAATAAAGCTAATTGAATATTCTAAAGAGTCTGATAAAGAAAGTATTGAGTATATGTATCGAATAGAGCGTAAACTGGACAGAATAGAAAGTGCAGTAAAAATCCTATGCCGGAACGTAGCTGATTTTGATGAATATATGAATATATTTGGTGATGATTTCGAATTTTAAATAGAAAAAGGATTCTTGAATTCTCATTGTACTGAGAAATCTTGAATCCTTTTTGATTCCAAATGTTTGAGGTCGTTATTTTTTCTTGAACCTCATATTATTTTAGATATTGTTTTTGGCTCTCCTCATATTATTTTGGAGCACCATATTATTTCTCATACTGTATACATGGATTTTCATCATTTCATTTTATTAAAATATGCTTTTAATTACTTAAGCTTTGTCAGCAGAACCGAAAGCACCGCACATTTCAACAACTTTAGCTGTGATTGCATCGCATCCTGGCTTTAGAAGTTTACGAGGATCATATCCTTTTCCTTCTTTATCTTTACCAGCTTCGATATATTCACGAGTAGCTTTAGCAAATTCAAGTTGTAATTCAGTGTTAACGTTAACTTTTGATACACCAAGTGTAATAGCTTTGTGAACTTGTTCAAATGGAATACCAGAACCACCGTGTAATACTAGTGGTTTACCATTAACTGCATGGTTAATTTCATCTAGACGAGTGAAGTTCAATCCAGCCCAGTCAGCAGGATATACACCATGAATGTTACCAATACCAGCTGCTAAGAAATCAACACCTAAGCCAGCGATAGTTGCACATTCTTTTGGATCAGCTAATTCACCAGCTGATGTAACACCATCTTCTGTACCACCGATACCACCAACTTCACATTCTACAGATACACCTTTAGAATGAGCTAGTTCGATAATTTCTTTTGATTTTTCTAGATTTTCTTCGAAATCATAGTGTGAACCATCAAACATTACAGATGTGAAACCAGCTTCGATACAAGCTTTAGCACCTTCAAATGAACCGTGGTCTAAGTGAAGAGCTACTGGAACTGTGATTCCCATTGAATCATGAATATCTTTAACCATGTCAGCTACTGTTTTGAAGCCTGCCATGTATTTACCAGCACCTTCAGATACACCTAAGATTACTGGTGATTTTGCTTTCTCGCATCCAGCTAAAACAGCTTTAACCCATTCTAGGTTGTTGATGTTGAATGCAGGAATTGCATAATGGCCCTCATGGGCTTTGTTGATCATTTCTGTTGCAGAAACCATTACCATAAGTAATTAATACCTCCTAATTGTCATACCTATTTTACGACATCTAACCATAAAATTAAAGATGAACAACTTCAAAATTAGATAAAACTGTTCTTTTGTCATTTACCAAAGATGGTAAAGAAAAAGTCTTCAAAATGAAGACTTTAACGATTAATATTCTTCTTCGTTTTTAACTGTTTCATAAGTTTCTTCTTCCTCGTCGATATCGTCTGTATCATTTTCAAATTCATCGATAATACTTTGACTGCTATGAACTTCTTCATATTTACGACGATTTCTGATATCCCACATATTACCTTTTAAGGAAGCAAATCGATTATCAAGCATCAATTCTGAATAGAATTGAGATTTCTTTCTTGATTGTAATTCTTCAGGAATAGCCATCATTTGAGCAACTTCTTGCCAAAGAGTTTTAAACGCTACTTCCCCACTATGTTTAACAAGACATGCATACGCAATGTCTGTCATATTCTCTTTTTTAACTAATGCCATTTCTTTCACCTCACATATGTTCTTTTGCTTCAACACCAATACTCCATAAAGCATTCTTCAGTGTGATTTCGCAAGCTTGTACTAACGCTAATCTTTCAGCAGATAATTCCATATTGTTTTCATCTAGAATCTTGCTGTCGTTGTAATAGCTGTGGAAACTTTGAGCAAATTTTGTAATATAGTTAACAACTTTATGAGGCATACGCGTATTAGCCGCATCAGCGATAGTTTTTTCAAACTCATTCATTTCCTTTAATAAAGTCATTTCTTTTTCAGTAGTGATTAAATCATACTTAGTTGCAAGCTCTATATGTTTGCCCTTTTCTAATACAGAACACATTCTAGCGTGAGCGTATTGAGCATAGTAAACTGGGTTGTCATTTGATTTTTTAGTTGCTAAGTCTAAGTCAAAATCCATTTGTGTATCTCCAGCTCTAGACACAAAGAAATAACGTACTGCATCTACGCCTGCTTCTTCTAACAAGTCTCTTAAGGCAATACCTTTACCAGAACGTTTTGATAATTTGAATTCTTCGCCATCTTTAATCATGCGAACCATTTGAATAATATCAACATCCAGTTTTTCACTTGGATAACCAAGTGCTTGAATAGCTGCTTTTAGACGAGGAATATACCCATGGTGATCAGCACCAAACAAATCAACTAATTGATCAAATCCTCTATCTAGCTTGTCTAAGTGATAAGCAATATCTGGTGTGAAATATGTATATGAGCCATCACTCTTGATTAGAACTCTATCTTTATCATCGCCTAATTCGCTGGTTCTTAGATATAAAGCACCATCATTTTCGTATGTATAGCCCTTTTCCTTTAATGTTTCTACAGCTTTTTCAACTAGACCTCTATTTCTAATATCCTGTTCACTTGTCCAAACATCAAATTCAACACGATATTCATTTAAGTCACTCTTTAATTTATCTAGTTCTGCTTTTAACCCATATGTTCTAAAGAAACTGTAGCTTTCTTTAGGATCAATGTCGGCATATTTATCACCATATTCACGGACGATATTATCAGCGATATGGATTAAATCTTCACCATGATATCCATCTTCTGGAAGTTCTGCTTCTTTTCCACAAGCTTGTAAGTATCTAGCTTGAAGTGATAAAGCCATGTTGTTAATCTGGTTACCAGCATCATTTACATAATATTCTCTAGTAACGTCATATCCAGCCATTTTCATGATACGTGATAAAGAGTCACCTACTGCTGCACCACGTGCATGTCCTGGATGTAAGTCTCCAGTTGGATTAGCTGATACATATTCAATATTGATTTTCTTTCCATGTCCTGCATCACTTTGACCATAAGTATCTTTCTTTTCTAATACTTTAGTGATAACAGCCTGTAAAGAATCATTCTTCATAAATAAGTTAATAAAACCTGGACCAGCAATTTCTAAATGATCCACATTTGCACTTTCAAAATCAAAATATTTTTCAATTGCTTCGGCAATGTCTCTTGGTTTGCCACCTAATTTCTTAGATGATTTCATTGCTACGTTTGTTGCATAATCCCCATGTGCTTTATCTTTAGGAAGACTTAATTCAATTTCATTTTCTTCCATAGCTACAGAATATGCTTCTTGAATTGCTTTTATAAAAGCTTGTTTTAGAGTTGTTTCTATTTCACTCATATCCCTAATCCTTTCAACTTCCAAATAAGTGTTTGATTTGTCACTACCTCATTACCTTGATATATGCTATATCGAATCATAATGCTATCTACATCACGATTATATTCTTCAAGTTTTGTATCCATTTTCATTTCCCCATAAGGACTTAATATTTTTGCAATTCCTCGTTTATTGAGTCTAAGATATGTTTCTGTTTTTATTTCCGCATGGCGTTTTAATATAACATAATCGTCACAAAAAGATATCTCATGTTTAATATGCGGGTTATCTTTTTCCTGATACGTTAAAATGCGATTGGAATAGTTTCCTTTCCCATCCGCGAGTATTGTTTTTCTATGAGACAACAAGTCTTCTTGTACCAATTGAACCGAAATTTCCATATTTGTACCACTGAATTATACTGAAGAGACTTTTCATGTCAACATAAAAAAACGCTTTTCTTGACAAAATGATTATTTTATCAAAAAAGGCATGAAAATTTTAGCTAAAGTAAGGAAAATAAAGAAACCAAGAACATCCGTAGCTGTTGTTAAAAAGATACTTGAAGAAACAGCTGGATCTTGATGAAATTTCTTCAACAGTACAGGAATAATAAATCCAAATACACCTGCAATAATTAAATTACCTATCATTGCAAGAAAGATTATTAATCCTAGATAAATATTATGATAAATAACAGCGACAATAACACCTGTAACTAAACCATTTACCGCCCCATCAATTACACCTAAGAAAATTTCTTTCACAAATGGTTTAACACATTTTTTAAAGGTCAAATTTGAATCGGCGAGTTGTCTAACCATAATGGAAGTTGTTTGTGTTCCAGCATTACCACCCATACCAGTAACGATAGTCATGATGGAAGATAAAGCCACAACTTTTGCTATTGTACTTTCAAATGACTTTACCGTTAATGATGCTAAAAATGCAGTAGCTAAATTAACCAGCAGCCAAGGTAATCTCATCTTGATTGATTGAGTTAATGAAGTATATATATTTTCTTCACTGTTAACACCAGCCATTGATAACATATCTTCGTTATCTTCTTCGATAATGACATCAATAATATCATCCAGTGTGATAATACCTAATATCTGTCTTTTTTGGGAAATAACAGGAATTGCCTTAAGGTCATATTTTGCAACGATTTTAGCAACTTCCTCTTGGTCCAGTTCTGGTGTTACCGTATAGACATTTGTATTCATTATCTCACCTAATGTAAAATTATGTTCTTTTGAAAGTAAGTCTCTCAAATCACATTTACCAACAAGTTGCCCTGCTTCATTCACAACAAATAAAATTTCAATAACTTCTGTTTTTGGGCCTATTTCTCTAATTTTATTTAGAGCCTGCTCTACTGTACTACTCTCTTTTAAAGCAATGTAGGCAGTTGTCATAATACCGCCAGCACTGTCTTCAGGATATTGCAACAACGTTAATATCTGATGCTGTTCATCCGATTTCATAGCATTAATTAATTCTTTTCTTCTACCAATGGATAAACCACCTAGAATATCAACAATATCATCTTTTTCCATAAACGAAAAAGCATCTAAAATAGTTTTATTGTCTAGATATTTGCAAAATAAGAAGCGTTGATCCTCTTCAGCGTTTTCAATAATTTTTGCAAGGTTATAATCATTCAATAGAGAAAAGAAGATAGATAAATCCACATCATCCATTTCTCTTAATATTTCACAAATATCCATCGGACTATGTTCTTCCAGATACTCATTTAATGCAACAGAGTCTTGATTACTGATAAATCCAAGCAGTTCTTCTTTCATGTTGTCACGCTTTCTTTATTTCTACTTTTCTTTTCTTTCCTTTAACACATAATTCATTAATAGCCACTTCTTTTTCAAAAACCGTCACTGTAGAATAATTTTCCTGTATTTCTAAAGTACCAATCTTTTCAAAAGGAAATACCGTACATAAAGCTCCAATAATATCTTTTGGTCGTATTTTATCTTTTCTACCTGAGCGAATTAAAAGTTCTGTTACCTGTAACTTTTTTTCTTTTTCTTTTTCTATCGTACTTGTCAAATTGCCAACCTTCTTATTTGAAAATTCATAAGGTTCAAAATGACTAAGACAATATTTTCCAACTTTCGTCTCCAAATCACTCGCATTTAATAATGTAACTACGGTACCACTACTTGTATTATGCGCTGTTCTACCACTACGATGAATAAGTGTTTCTTCATCTTCCGGTAGTTCATAATGAATAATATCGGATATATCTTGAATATCCATTCCTCTAGCCATCGCATCGGTTGCGACAAGTACGCGAATCTTGCCTTCTTTAAAACTCTTCAAAACTGATAATCTTTTTCTTTCATTATAGTTACTTGAAAAAGCAGAACACAAAATATTACGTTCTTTTAGCTTTTTGGCTAAAATCATCGCCACTTCTTTGTGACTCACAAAAACAATACAAGATGTTATTTCTTTGGTTTTAAAGTATTGAAATAATGCGTTTATTTTATCTTCTGTCTGTATATAATATGTCTTTATTTCTTCTTTAATTTGTGAATCATTCAAATAAAGTAATTCACTATCTTCCGGTAAAAACTTCTTTACTTTATCAGTAATTGTCGCCGAAAATAAAGCGACTGGTGAATGAATCTTATCTAATAATTCTTTTGTCTCATCAAATTGACCTGTAGAAATAATTAAATCTGCTTCATCAAGAATCAATCTTTTGATATTAGATACCTGTAAATATCCCTGCTTGTATAAATCAAGCAATCTACCTGGGGTACCAATTATAACTTGCGGGTTGTGTCTTAGAGAATTAATCTGTTTATCAATTGGTATACCGCCAATACATGAAACGACCTGAATTTTTGCATATGTTGCAAGTTTCTTTGCCAGGTTGCTTGTTTGAATGGAGAGTTCACGTGTTGGTGACAAAATTAAAAGTTGTGTTTCTCCACAATTTTCATCAATTTCCTGTAATGATGGATATAAGAAAGCTAAAGTTTTCCCAGAACCAGTTTCTGCCTGAATCGCAAATGAATTTCCTTCCTTAAATTTTTCGTTTGCTACTTCTTGTACTGGTCTAAGGGAATAAAACCCTAACTCTTTCATCGCTTTTTCTATATTTTTATTTTGCATAGTAAAAGTATAAACATATCCCGTAAAAAAATGCGGAAATTTCTTCCACATTTCTATTTTTTATTTAATGTATAGCCTAAAAAGCCACCAGACATTCCCCCAATAATATGTGTAAATTGTGAAATGTTATCCTTAACAAAAATTGCAGAACTTACTTCTTGTCCTAAATATAAAATTAATATCAATATAAATGTTAGAGGTATTGTCCCACTTTTTAAAGAAGTAAATGAACTCATCACAATCATCATAAAGACGATTCCACTAGCTCCAAGTAGTGCTGTTTTAAAGAATAGATTATTTAATATCCCTGTTACTAATGCTGTAATGATGATGCAGATAAGTAGATTTTTTGAACCGTATTTTTCTTCAAGCATTGGTCCTAATAATAGTAAGAGCATCATATTATTTATATAATGCTGTATATTTGCATGACCTAAAACATGTGTAAACAAGCGAACATACATTAAAGGATCAGCTAATGAAGTACGATACGTACAAAATAACAAAGTATTTGATTTACCCTTTGTTACCATATTTAAAATTAAGACAATAAAAGAAATAAAGGCAAACGATAAAACAACAGGACTGTTATAGCTTATTTTTTTCATATTATCACCTGATTTCTTTTGGATAGTAAATTCTATCATCTTTTAAGATTTGTCCCTTAACTAAACTTTTAACAATGGCACTGGCTGAAGATATTTCCTGTATCTCACCACCATGTTTTCTTACCCATATAGCATTACCTGCATCATTGCTGTAAGGAACATATGGTTTTTGTCCTACTTCATCTTTAGCTAGATAATATTTAGGATCATAGCCATTCTCTTTTAACTTCTTCTTTATCAGCTTTTCACTTTCACTTGTATTATCCATGTAATCAAATAAATTACGATTCAATAATCTGCTTGCTAAATCACTTAATATTGGATCATCTGACTTGGATAACAAATAAAAGCCATAAGTACATGCATTTTCATCAAGGGCATAATATTCTTCTAAAGTAAGTGGTCTTTGATCAATTAGTGGATATAATTCAATAACTGTAGATGGTGTTTTACCATTTTTTGCTAGATATCTGAATCTTGCAAACATTTTTACTAACAGATTTTCAAAGCTGCGGGCAACTGGATGATAATATACCTGCCAATACATGTGATATCTAGCCATAATATAGTTTTCCACAGCATAGACACCACTTTCCTTAACAACTATCAAATGATCTGATACACGTAATGTTCTTAGAATTCTTTCTAAATCAAATTCTCCATACTTTGTACCCGTAAAATATGCATCTCTTAAAAGATAATCCATACGGTCAGCATCAAGTTGTGCACTGACTAATTGTGTTAATAGTGGATTTTTAGATTCATGACGAATTACATCGGCTACTTCTTTTGCTAAACCTTCTTTTGTTTCTTCAAGAATTTTGGTAATTTCGGTATTTTCTTCAATAATACGACATGTATATTCTTCATGACTCATACCGCCAATCTGTTCAAATGCATGAGAATACGGACCATGACCTATATCATGCAACAAGCCTGCTAACATGACAGTTACTTTCTCATCTTCTGTTAAAGCTTCAGCAATATCAGGTACTTCACTCACCATTCTTCTGACAATTTCATATACACCTAAAGAATGTGCAAATCTTGTATGATCAGCCGTATGATAAACCATATAACTGCCACCAAGTTGACGAATACGACGCAGCCTTTGAAACCACGCAGAATTGATACATTTCCACACTACATCATAATTAACATGAACATATCCATGAATTGGATCTCTTAAAACCTTTGTTTCATCCGTTTTTAAAAACATAAAAAAGGTCTCCTTTTGCCTATATTTTAGCATGGAAACCTTTCTTTTTACGCTTCTACAAGTAATACTACTGCTTGAGCAAGTACTCCTTCTTGTCTTCCAACAAAACCAAGTCCTTCACCACGAGTTGCTTTTACACTCACTCTACTAATATCACAATCAAGAGCTTCTGCGAAATTATGACGCATTTCCTCAATATGTGGTGCCATCTTAGGCTTTTCAATTAGAATTAAGCTATCAATATTACCAATACGATATCCTAAATCTCTCATCATTTTTCCAACTTCTTTCAAGATGATTAAAGAGTTAACCCCTTCCCATTTAGGATCAGTATCAGGGAAGTGATGTCCCAAATCTCCCAATGCTAAAGCTCCTAGAATTGCTTCGGCAACTGCATGTGTTAAAGCATCCGCATCACTATGACCTAATAATCCTTTTTCATAAGGTATTTCTACACCACCAAGTACAAGTTTGCGATTTTCTGCAAAACGATGAATATCTGTTGATTGTCCTATTCTCATTTCTTTTCCTCATATCCAGCTTTCTTTTCTTCTAGTTTAAGCCAATTACTTGAAAAGTAGTAGATAGAAGTAAGTGAAGCAGCTAGTACCCAAGTCCAGCTGTATCCCCAGCCAATAACGGAAATATCGGTAGAAGTTGGAATAATAATAGCCAAATAGATTTGTCTAGCAATAACAAATGAAGCAATAGATGTAATCATTGGAATACTGCTTCTGCCTGATGCACGTAAAGCACCTGAATACATCTGATGAAAACACAAGAATATATAGAATGGACACATAATTCTTAAAATGATTGTTCCATTTTTGATGACATCAGGATCTGGAGAGAAGATTTGTATGATACTGTTTGAAAAAGTAAACACAATAACACCTAATGACACGACAATGCCAATTGACATAACTAAAGAAGCTCTTACCCCTTCTTTTACACGTTTAAACTCTTTTGCGCCTAAGTTTTGTCCACAGAATGTTGTAATCGCCAGCATCAAGCTGTTAACTGGTAATCCTAAGAAGTTATCAATCTTATTTGCACAAGAATATCCTGCTACTCCAGAAGAGCCAAAGCGGTTAATATATGCCATAACAATTAAGTTAGAGAAAGAAACAATCATACCCTGCACGCCTGCTGGCACACCAATTTCAACGATTTTCTTTAATATTTCTTTATCCATTCTCAATTTAGATATAGATACTTTATATTCTTTTTTAGTTCCTAATAATACAAATAGTACGAGAAACATACTAACAGCTTCACTGATAATAGTTGCCCACGCTGCTCCAGCTACTCCCATATTTAAATTATGCACAAAGAATAAATCTAAAAATATATTTAGTACTGATGTCGCCATCAAGAAATATAATGGACTTTTAGAATCACCAACAGCCTGTAAAATACCAGTTCCCGCATTATATACAGTCAAGAATATTGAGCCAAGGAAATAAATAGAAAGATATGCTTCAGCATCATGGTAGTAATCACTTTGAGTGCCAATCCATTTTAAAATCATAGGACTCATAAAATATCCAAATAACAATAAAGCAATACCAAATAAGATTGAAAATAACAAGAAGGTATGTATTGCAGCAGATTCTTCATCTACTTTTCTAGCCCCAAAATATCTAGAAACAACTACCCCTGCACCTGTTGCTAAACCCTGGAAGAAAGCAATCAACAAGTTGATAATTGGTGTACTAGCACCAACTGCTGCTAAAGCTGCTTTACCTACATAGTTTCCTACAACAACTGAGTCAATTGTGTTATACATTAACTGGAAAAAATTACCAAGTAGTAGTGGTAGTGCAAATAGCGCTATTTTCTTATAGATATTTCCTGTCGTCATTAAACCTGATTCTTTTGACATATTACCCCCCCTTGTTACGATTATAATTTTCTATTCTAATACGAGATAACAAGATTTCAAGATTAATGATTTATAATTATGATATGGAAAAAATGTGTCTACCTAAAGAAATAACTACATGTATCAAATTATTGAATCAGAATCATTATGAATGCTTTGTTGTAGGTGGTGCTGTTAGAGATGCTTTGTTGCATAGAAATATACACGATTATGATTTATCTACAAATGCCACACCAAATGAAGTTCATCAAGTTTTTCATGATTATCCTGTTTTTGATACAGGCATACAACATGGAACTGTAACAGTAGTGATTAATCATATACATATTGAAATTACCACTTATCGTAAAGAATCAAATTATTCCGATCATAGACATCCTGATAAGATTACTTTTACAAAAAACATTCAAGACGACTGTGCTAGACGCGATTTAACAATCAACGCTTTTGCCTATCATCCTGATTTTGGTGTACAAGATTTTTTTCATGGTTTAGAAGACCTGCATAACAAAGAAATAAATTGTGTAGGTAACCCCGATGAAAGATTTAATGAAGATGCTTTAAGAATACTACGAGCGTTGCGTTTTGCTACAGAACTTAATTTTAATATTTCTTCTTCTACTGCACATGCGATTCATCAACATAAAAATGATTTAAAATATATCGCTATTGAACGAATTACTGAAGAATTTAATAAGATACTTGTCTCTTATAACCCAGGAAATACTTTATATGTATTCAGAGATGTTTTAGAAGTATTTATAAAAGACATAAATGTTTTAAACAAAGAAGATTTTCTATTATTAGATACTGCTAAAAATGATTTAGTCTTGCGTTATGCCGTATTATTTCTTAAACTCAACACAAATACATTAGTCACTTTAAAACTACCAAATCATACTATTTCTGATATTAAACTACTTATTAATCATGCTAGTTTACCAAGTAATAGTATTTTTGATGTCCGTTATCTTTTGTATCAGTTAAAGGATAAATATCCTATTTATCTTTCATTTAGAAAAACAATAGATTCTTCATTTAACTTAACTGCTGTAGAAGAAATGATTAAACAAATACAGCAAAATCATGACTGCATCTCACTTAAGCAATTAACGATTACCGGTCTAGATTTACAACAAATCGGTTTAACAGGTTCCAAAATAAAACAAGCATTAGAAACATGCTTGTTAAAAGTTATGAAAGATGAATTACACAATGAGAAAGAAGAACTTCTTTCATTTTGCAAAAGCATCAATTAATTTAGTAATAAATAAAGCTAAAATAACATATACCACTAATATAATTAACTCAAATGAAATAACTGAATATGGACGCGGATAAAATACTGATAACCCAGCAACTACTAATCTAGTTGGAAAATATAAACCAATCCACGTTGATATCTTATAAAACTTTTTACGAGTCGTTATAATTTCTAACGAAATTTCCGTTGTTTTTTTATGACAAGCATATTCAAAAATGATAATTACTGCTATAAACAAAATGATACAAAGCATGCCATAAAAATCATTTTGCAAAACGATTATTGATGCTACCTGTAACAAGAAACAGATTATTTCTAATAATACAAAATACAACAAAATTTGCTGAAGATTATCTTTTCTTATTTCTTTTATCTTTGGTAAATCTTCATCGCTATAATAATCATCATTTAATAAATAATCCGTTGTCACATTAAACAATTTGCTTAATTCTAATATATTACTGCTACTTGGATCTGCTGTCCCCTGTTCCCAGCGTGAAACAGCTTGTCTAGAAACCTGCAACTCATCTGCTAAGTCCTCTTGTGAAAAACCATTCTTTTTTCTTAATTCAACTATCTTATCACTTAGATTCATGTTCTTCTTCCCTCCCTAAGATTTGACAGTTTCATTGTAATTATAGAAGATTTTCTGTACCACCACATACGCTTTACAATTATGCAACTTAAGTTTACATGCCTATAATTTTTGTTTAGCGATATAATTATGCAAAAAGAGTAAGATATAAATTATAACGCGGAGGCTATAATGAAAATTGATTATCATGTGCATACAGAATTCAGCAATGATTCTGATTATCCTATGGAAAAAGTAGTACAAGATGCTATTGCTATGGGATTAGATGAAATTTGTTTTACTGACCATGTTGATTATGAAGCAAAAAGTGATTGGGAAGATCCTGATAATTTAATTTACCAAAATAATGTTGCTGTAAGTTCACATTTAATACCCATAACAAATGTAAAATACCTGAACTACTATCAAACAATTCAAAATTTAAAAAAACTATACGGTAATCAGATTTCTGTGAACTACCTGGCAACAAGTTACCAAGCTTCTTGCTTCAACCACTACTGCTAGACAACACATAAGTGTTGGCAAGTCTTACACAGTGTCCACAAGCGTATCAGTTTGGATAGTTCCTATCCTACTGTAAGTATTTATTTGAAGGATCTAGGCTGCTTTTAGTAGTCTCAGTCCTTCATTTTTTATGTTAATTGCCGAATTGTAGTCTCTATCTATCTCTAGACCACAACTACATTTATATATTCTATCCGCAAGAGTTATTTTTTTCTGACTTCCACAACAACTGCACAGTTGTGAGGATGGATACCATTTATCTACCTTGATAAAGAATTTACCTCTATCAGAAAGTTTATACTCTAGCATATTTAAAAATATTCCATATCCATTGTCTAAAGTTGCTTTCCCATTTCCAAAACCTTTGTTAGACATAGCTCTCATATCAAGACTTTCTACACATACTGCGTCTACTTGATTGGCTGTCTCAGTAGATAGTTTGTGTAGATTGTCTATTCTCTGATTCGTGATATGTCTATGGATTTTATTTACTTTCTTTAGCTGCTTAAGATAATTCTTGGATTTAGGCTGATTCTTTTTAGAACCAGTTTTACGAGACAGCCTGCGCTGTTCTCTAGCTAGTTTCTCATGTGATTCTTTGTAATATTTATGGTTACTTCCAATATTTCCATTAGAATCCATATATAAACCATCAGACTTGTAATCTAAACCTATTACGTTATCAGATTTGGCTACTTGAACAATATTTTTTTCAAATTCAAACAATACAGAAATATAGAAAGCTCCATCACTCTCTTGAGATACTGTAGCAGACTTGATTGTCCAGTCAGTTTCCGGCTTTCTATGAATAACAGCTTTCACTTTACCTATTTTAGGGAGTTTTATTGTATTACCAATAATAGCTACTGTACCTTTCTGATTATTGGTAGTATATGATTTTCTGCTATGCTTCGCTGATTTGAATTTTGGAAAACCATTCTGTTTTTTACGGGATTTATCAAAACAGTTTCTAAATGCCTTCTGCAGATTTAACTGCACATTGGCAAGAGCGAGGCTGTCTACTTCTTTGAGATAGAGATATTCTTTTTTATATATAGCAGGCGTTACAAATACAAACTTTCCAGTAGTTTTATAGCTTTCAAGTTTATCATTAAGCATTAGATTATAAACCTTGCGACAGCAGCCAAAAGTTTTCGCAAACATAACAGCTTGTTCATCTGAAGGATATACTCTGTACTTAATCGCCTTATTCATAACTGACAGTTCTTTTGCCTTTCTATATACTTGAGAATGTTTTCTTCAGAAGTAGAACCAATTGTTTCACAAAAATATGATCCATTCCAAAGCTGTCCCTTCCAGAGAATCGTTCTTAATTCAGGAAATTCTTTGAGTAGAGAGTTTCCACTAATCCCTTTGAGATACTTTACTATTTGAGTTACTGAAATCTTTGGTGGAGCAGAAACAAAGCAATGCACATGATCATTTTCATCCACTTTACAATCAACTACAGTAAAACCTTTTTCATCAGCAATAAATCGAACCAATTCATACAGTCTGTTACTGATTTCAGGTGTAAGTACCTTTCTACGGTATTTGACACACCAGACAAAATGATAATTGATGTTATATACGCAAGTTCTTGCATGAGTATAATTATTTTCCATACATATAGTATAACATATAACAGCGCCATAATCTATCATTATAAGATATTACGCTAAATACATATAGCATCTAGATTCAGAAAAAAAACAGGCTTTCATCTCGGATACAAGTAACCGAGAATTCCCACCTGAGCTCTTAAACTTGTTTGTCCAAGTTGTGCAAACAAGTTATTCTGGCGTTTATTAGAAATACATTTTAAAAGATATATACACTTCACAACTCTATATTTTTATGATTTTTATGGATAGCTACAATGAAGTCTATTTCTACATCATCCATTATTTACTATTAATTTCCACATATTTTACAAAAGTAAGGTATCATTGTTAAAAGTGGAAGGATTAGTTTATGGAAGAAACACAGAAAAAAGAACTATACAATGAGCATTCAATTGGATTATATGACGTACAAAATGCTCGCGATTTAGGTGGATATAAAACAACTGATGGTCGTACTGTTAAAACTGGATTACTGATTAGAAGTGGAAGATTATCTAACGCTTCTAAAGAAGATATACATATTCTAAAAGATTTATATCATTTAAATGCTGTTGTAGATTTCAGAATTATTCGTGAAAGAATTGATTCTCCTGATGTGAAAATAGATGGTGTAACATATTATACCCTTCCTCTAGTAGATGATAAATCACCCATGGTTGGTGGTGTTCATAAAAGATCTGTAAACAACCAGAATCCATTATCCTATTTTATTGATGTCATAAAACAAGGTCATGGGAAAAGTGATATGTATGTAAAGCTATTTAAGAGTGAACGTTTCCAAAAAGGTATGACTTCCTTTTTCCAAATCCTACTTAATAACGATGGTGAACATAGCATTTTATGGCATTGTGCTGCAGGAAAAGATAGAGCAGGAAGTGCTGCCACATTAACATTACTTGCTTTAGGCGTCGACAAAGAAACTGTTTTAACAGACTTTGACTTATCTAATATTGCCTATAACGAATGGATTCAAAAAAGATTAACTCAAGTATCTCGTATCACAAGAGATCCTGAAATATTAACTGTCGTACGTTCATTAAGTGGTGTAAATGTTGATTATATGCGAAACGCAATTGACGCTACAATACTTGATTACGGTAGCATTGAAAACTATTTAGAAGTATGTATGAATGTCACAAAAGAAGATATAGTTAAGCTTAAGGATATGTACCTGGAGTAGTACATATCCTTTTTTATAATACTTCTATTATTTCTTCTTTTGTTGGCATTACGCCTAATGCTCCTTTTCGTTTTGACACAATGGAAGCAGCGCCATTTGCAAAAGATAACATATACTCAAGATCTTCTTGTGTTAATTGATCTAATCCTTTTTCTAATACTGTATGTAACATACATCCACAGAATGTATCACCACAACCTGTTGTTTCTAAAGGAGCATCATGTAAATATGCAGGCTTGCATACTTTGATATCTTTATAATATGCACGTGATCCTTCCTTACCCAAAGATAAGCCTATTAGCTTTATATTTGGATATTTGTCTCTGATATAAGTGATTCCTTCATCGTAATCTTCTTTACCTGTAAACCACTGTATTTCATTATCAGATATTTTTAAAATATCACATCTTTGTAATACATAATCTATCTCTTCATGAGCTTTTTCTAGTGAGGACCATAGCGGTTCACGAAGGTTTGGATCAAAAGAAATAAGGATGTGATTCTCTTTCGCTACTTCTAAAGCATGGATTGATGCTGATTTTGCTGGTTCACTTGTAAAAGATAAAGAACCTAAATGAAATATCTTTGTATTCTTGATTAGTTCATCATTTACTTCATCTTTTCTTAGATTTACATCTGCACCAGGATTACGATAGAAAGCAAAATCTCTATCACCATCTTCTTTCTTGATAACAAAAGCTAATGTTGTATGTACTTTATCGTCATAACATAAACCTGTCGTATCAATCCCCTGCTTTTTTATCGCATTAGTTAATTGTTTTCCAAACCCATCTTCACCAACTTTACCAATAAAAGCAACTGAATGATGCAGTTTAGTTAGCATTGCTAAAACATTACATGGTGCTCCTCCAGGATTTGCTTCATACATTGGATTACCCTGTGCACTTATATCATTTTCCGTAAAATCAATTAGTAATTCTCCAAGAGCTACTACATCATATTTTTTCATAAATCATTAATATAGGTTTTCTATTAATTTACCTACATATTCCTCCGCCTGTCCTTTTTTCAGTTGTGTTGAAATACCATCATGACCACCATTGAAGCCTTTAGCCTCTACAACATATGTACTATGCCCATTTGCATAGCCCCAAACAAGACATAGTTTTGCATTTGAGCTTTGTTTAATTTGCACTCCAAGTCTAGCCGCAAGTTCGCAAGGAATAATAACAAGCTCCAAATCGTTCATACGTATAATTGTACTTGTTAAATCAATAAATACATGTTCCTGTTTTAATTTTCTGTCACAACCTGCAATTTCTGATAATAACCATTTTCGATCATCGAATTCCGTAACTATTTGTAATTTTTCTTCCAGTTCTTTCTTCTTTTCTAATAATGCTTTTGTATCCGCATCATATTCAACCGTAAAAGGTACATCTTTTGCTTGTACATTGCTTACTTCTATACTTTCTTCATGATTAAATCCTGCAATTCTACTTGCAATACCAACAGATACCCGTTTTAGTTCACCAAAATCATTATTGTGTCTATATAAGCGATTACTCATATCTCCAGCATTACCATTCATCATAAAAGGTTCTACCATTAAATATGGCGTTAATTCTCTTCTAACATTACCTAATAAATCAGCACTAATTTGTAATTCAAGTGGACTATTTACTGTAGAATGACACGACATATTAACTATCGCTGCTATTATATTTTTATTATTAAAGAATTCGATAACTGTGACCATTTGATCCCCAAATTTATCTTTACCATTACGATTACCATAAAATCCTTCTACAGTATCTTGTCTATAGGTAATATTTGTATATTGTTGCATGTTATTATATGCATCTTTGATTGCTTCCATTGTTTTATCAAAAACAAAGTCCATATAACCATCTTGCGGTTTATCGTCTCCCATAGAAAAAGTATATGGTCCAGAATGTGTATGTGTTGCACTGAAGATAACACAAGATTCATCTATATCATATTGATGATGAACAGCTTTCTTAATTCTTCTACCAAACTCCCAGTCAATACCAATTATGTCCGCATTAATAAAACATAACAGTTTATCATCCACTTTCCACAATAAAACATGTAATTCCAAATCATCATGCACTCCTGTTGATTTATCTTTCCTCATTGCATGTCCACAAAGTTTGACAGATTCTTTTGGTGTAATAACGCATTTACTTCTTCCTATTTTATTCATGATATTAGCTCCTTTTTTTATAATTATACCTATCTTACAGCTTCTATACAGGTAATATAAATTCAAGATTATTGTGATCGTTTAATAACTGCATTCTTTAAAAAATCATCATTTTATTCTAAGATTAAAACATGCAAAAAATATTTGTTGTAGAGGATGATCATGTCATTCGAGAACAGTTATCAAAACATTTAGAAATGTGGAACTATGAAGTATATTGTTGCATTAACTTTCAATATGTTTTAAAAGATTTTGAAAAATTTAAACCTAATCTTGTTTTATTAGATATTAAATTACCTTTTTATGACGGTTATTACTGGTGCAGTGAAATACGTAAAACATCTGATGTTCCGATTGTCTTTTTATCCAGTGCCAGTGACAATATGAATCAAGTTATGGCTATGCATTTAGGAGCTGATGATTTTATCGCAAAACCTTTCTCTATGGAGTTACTTATCGCTAAGCTACAGGCAATATTAAGACGCACTTATGCAACAAGTGAATCTCATTATATCGAACATAAAGGTTTATTCTTAAATACCGACAATTACAAAATAGCCTATGAATATAAAACACAGGACTTAACCAAAAATGAATTTCGTATTCTTTTAACTTTGATGCAAAATAAAGGTAAAATTATCAGTCGTGATTTCTTGATGCAGAAACTATGGAATACTGATGTTTTCATTGACGATAACACTTTAACTGTTAATATGACGCGTTTAAGAAAGAAGATAGAATCTCTAGGTTTAGAAAATTACATCATCACCAAAAAAGGCAGTGGGTACATGGTATGATTGCAAAATATTTTCATTCAAGATGGAAAGTTATTTTACTATATTTCTTTGTTATACTGACTTATCTATGTATTTCCTTTTTATATCCTTATGAGAATGATCCAATACTTTATGCAAGTCAAATTCTAAGTGGTATTGGTATTGTCATTTTATTTCTTGATTATTATGCATTTCAAAAGAAATATAAACATTTAAAGAAACTTGAAGAAACCCCTTCTACTATTTCTTCTTATTTAGTCGAAAGTACAAATGAAATAGAGAAAGAATATCAAAATCTACTCACGCTTTTAAATCAACAATTTATTGAGTATCAAAATAATATAGACAGCAAAACATCTGAAAGAAATGATTACTTTGATTTATGGGCTCACGAGATTAAGACTCCTATTGCAGCTATGCATTTATTGTTGGATGATACAGACTTCAAAGATTTAAAAGAGCAGTTATTTCATTTAGAAGAATATGTGTCAATGGCAATGGGATATATAAGAGCTGATTCTGTATCTAATGACTTTGTGATTAAAAAGTATAATGTAGAAGATATATGTAAAGCTTGCGTACGTCACTATTCACCACTATTCATACGTAAGAAATTGTCTCTCACTTTCAAGCCTTTTCACTATGAAATTGTGACTGATGAAAAGTGGTTATCTTTTGTGATTGGACAAATCTTATCAAATGCTCTCAAATATACAGAAAAAGGTTCTATTTCTATTTATATGAAACAAAATGATTTAATCATTGAAGATACTGGTATTGGTATAAATGAAAGTGATCTACCACGTATATTTGAAAAGAATTATACTGGCGAAAACGGTCATAAGAACTCCTCTTCAAGCGGTATGGGATTATATCTATGTAAACTTATTTTAGAGAAACTTTCTTATTCAATTCATATTACTTCTAAAGTTAATTCTGGCACGCAAGTAATTATCTCTTTTTCACCTTACAATAATGTAAGGAATATATAAGTTTGTTCGATGTCTTGACCTAGCGAAAAAATTTATTCTAAGTATGAAAGAGAGGATTTAACTATAAGGAAGTCAAGGGATAAATGAAAGAAATTGGGGAATGTTAACAAATCCAGCAGATCCCCAAATAGATCTTTGAAATTGTGAATAAAGTACTATTAAAACAACTACAGTTGTAGCTTTGACTATGTGATTGATTATTCTGTAAGTATCTGTCAATTATCTGACTAGATTTTCATCGAATACAGTATTGTTCGCTAAAAGCTTGTAAATGACACGTAACAGCTTACGTACACAATGACCTTGTGCACAACGATATGTTTTACCCTGATTACGTTTCTTAGTATAATAAGCATTGAAGGTTGGACAATATTTACAGACGGTAAAAACCGCTTGATACAATGCTTTGCGCAAGTACCGAGATCCGTGCTTGGATATTGGCATATGTGCAGCATCGTACTTCCCAGACTGGTGTACGAGAGGCTCCATGCCGGCATAAGATATCAGATGTGCGGCGTCTGAAAAAT
>CAJJTI010000003.1 GCA_905194705.1 uncultured Solobacterium sp.
AACATGTTGTCTCTACTCTTTGATTATTTATGGTCACAGACGTGACCTTTTTTTACCACTTCCCCTATTTAATTCTTTTTGTTTACTGTTTAAATATGTACGGCAAAACCTATATAGCTATGTATAGTTAAAGAAACAGATAAAGAGAACTATTATGCTGTAGAACATGAAATCATTATCAAAATGATAAAGTTGTAATATCAGCAAAAGATTTTGAAAGAAACTTCTGCTATTTTAAATAAAGAAAGAAAAGCAGGATATCAAGAAAATATAATAAATGACTATATAAAAGATATTAAAAAGCGGAATGATTGACTCACTCCGCTTTATACATATTTATATAGTATTTAATTATTTAACAGATTCTTTAAGAGCTTTAGCTACTTTGAAGCTAACTACTTTGCTGGCTGGAATTTCAATTGTTTCTTTTGTAGCTGGGTTAACGCCTTTACGAGCAGCACGTTCCTTAACTGTGAATTTACCAAAACCTGATAAATCAACTGTTTCACCATTTACTAGTGTTTCAGCAATAGCAGCGAATACTGTGTCAACTGTTTCTTTAGCACTTACTTTTGTTGTACCTGTCTTTTCAGCAACAACATCAATTAATTCTTTCTTTGTCATTTGTGTGTCTCCTTAATCGCACAATATATGTGCTTAATAATGTTATATAAAAATAGAACAATATGTCAATAAAAATAAGCCTTAAATACGATGTTTTAACATCTTTCCTGCATATACATTTGATAATTGTTTCTTATGGTCAATTGTTAATGAACCATTTACTAATACATAGTCAATTCCTTCAGGATATTGAAGCGGATTATCTTCTTCATCATGACTATACAAGTTGTTTTTGTCTAGAATTGTAATATCTGCATAATACCCTTCTTTTAAAATTCCTCTTTCTTTGATATTAAAACGGTCTGCTACATATCCTGTGATTTGATGAATACTCTTTTCAAATGTTTCTTTTGGATGCTTTGTTAACCAACGGATCATGCAGGACATATTCATTGGGTTTGGTAACATGGCTAAATCTTCATTTAAACCAATATTTGTATCAAAGCTTGTAGATAAACCATCAGCACAAGGCATTGCTAAACGGTGTCTGCATAATATTTCATTTGATAATCCAGCATCAGGCAAAGCCATATCGGCACACATATCAGGATCTTCCATAAATAAATCTAAAGCTACATCTAATGGTTGTTGATTAAGTTCTTTGGCATATGTAATAAATGTCTTCCCTATCGCTTCTTTACGTGTCTTATGTTTACGAATAATTAATACAGGATAAATACTTGTTGGTATATTATTATCATCTAAAACAGGGTAATTACCACTACTTGCTAAAGTACGAATCATCTTGCGAACATCTTGAGCACGAAGAGCTTCAGCTAATTTTTCTCTACTACCGCATAATAGTACAAATGGTCTTAAGAAAGCAGCAAAATATGGTACTGTCATATCCATTGAGTATGGACTAGGAATAACATCATATGATAAATCTAACCCTTTTTGTTCCATTTCCTCAAAATAAGCAAGAGTATCTCTAGCAGCTTGAGCATTTTCTTCAGCAGTAGTTCCCATACCTAATGTATGAACATGTGATACATTAGCACGAATTCCAGCTTCTAAAGCTTCTTCTAACATATCTTTATAACCACCCATTCTATCTGGTTTACCAGTTTTTAAATCATAATTTCGTGTATGAGAAGCAAATATACCATTGTATTTTTTGACAACTTTAAGCATTCTGATTGTTTCTTCTTTTGTGGCAAAAGGGCCTGGAACGTAGTTAGGATCAGTACCAGTAGAAATGCCAAAAGCACCTTCTTTCATGCAATCTTCTGTAAGAGCCTCTAATTTATCTAACTCTTCAGTTGTAGCTTCTCTACAACAATCCATCCCCATTACAGTTCCTCTAATCGCACTATAGCCAACTAATGGAACGATATTAGCTGCCATGCCATTTTTGTTGCAACGGTCAATATATTCTCCAAAGCTGTGCCAATCCATATCAATTCCATACTGATGCTTTAATGCTTTTGCACCTGCTTTTTTAGGTAATAATAATGTCACATTAGAAAAATATTCTGGTGCTGCTTCAAACGATACTTTTGAATCAACAATCGCACTTCTATATAATTCATCCCCAACAGGACCAAAGCTATGTCCACAATTTCCACCTACTACGGTTGTTACACCTTGTTCAAGATAATTAGTAAAGTCTTTGTAGAATAATACTGATAAATCACAATGTGAATGTGGTTCGATAAAACCAGGCGTAACATATTTATTATTTGCATCTATTAGTTGTTTGCTGGTTTCATTTTGTAAATCACCAATTTTAGTAATCTTATCACCACAGATACCAATATCAGCTTTATAAGCTGTATTTCCAGTTCCATCAACAATCATTCCGTTTTTTATAATGACATCAAACATAATTTTCACCTCTATTTCATTGGTTCGTATGACATTAACTCTTCACAAATTGTACGATATCTTTTAGAAAATATACTATTTTTATTCCAAATAAACGAAGTATCGTGATGTAATGGTAAATTTTGAATGTTTACTTCTTTTAAAGCACCACTAGCTAACTCTTCTGAAGCAGCTAAGCGGTAAATAAAGGCAATACCACAATCATTTTTTAATAATGAAATAATAGAAGAAATACTTTCTACTTCAACATAGTTTTTAAAATCAGAATAAGTTAAATTATATGTTTTTAGATAGCTGTCTAATAAATCTCTTGTGCCAGCACCCTTTTCTCTTAAAAATATTCTTTCATCTAATAAATCTTCAATACGGCTTACTTTATGAGCAAATTTATGATTTTTAGCACATACACATACAAAATTATCGGTATAGTAATGTAATTGTTCATATTTTTTAGATGGGTAATATCCTTCAATTAATGCAAAGTGAATCTCCCCTTTTACGAGTTTTTCTAATATCTGTTTAGCATTTCCATATAAGATATGCATATTGATTTCGGGATGGTTTTTTAAAAATAAAGATAATGGTTTAGCTAGAGCATATTCACCAACAGTTAACGTTACACCAAAGGTTAAATGGAATGTTGAAGGTTGATCATGCATGAGTTTAATCATCATTTCTTCATCATTACGAATGACTGTCATTGTTTCTAATAAGACTTTTCCTGCTTTAGTTAAAGATAATTTTCTATCTTGATAAGTAAATAGTTTTGTATTATACCTTTCTTCAAGAAAACGAATATGTTGGCTGACAGCAGGTTGAGTAATATGTAGAGCTTGAGAAGCCTTTGTATAGTTCATATACTCGCAAACACATAGGAAAGTTTCAATTCTTTGATCAATCATATAACCTCCATAAAGATATTTTATAGATATATCATAATATATAATTATAAATTTGTTATATAATCCCCTATAATTTTCATCCGAGGGATAAAGAAAAGAGGATTACTATGCAGTTATTAGTACATATTACAAATCATGAAGATGTTGTAAATCCTATCATGGTTAAATTTGCTAAAGCAGGACTTCATGGCGCTACGGTTGTAGATTGTGAAGGAATGTTAAAGTCATTAAATGAAGACAGTGTTGATGCACCAGCTATTTTTGGTGGATTACGTCAATTTATGAATCCTGGTCGTCAACAAAATAAGATGATTTTTGTTGTCATGAAAGATGAAGAAATTCAAACAGCTATTGATATCATTCATGAAGTATCAGGTGATATGAAATTACCTAATACAGGTATCTTATTTACATTACCAATTACTAGATGGGAAGTGTCTAAGAACTAATTATGAATACTTTATTTTATTTAGCTGTAGCAATGCTTGCAGGACTTTTAATGACTCGTGTTACACGTCTTGTTAAACTTCCAAATGTAACAGCATATTTGATAGCAGGTGTCTTAATTGGTCCTTGCGTATTAAAATTAGTTCCAGAAGCTGAATTAAATAACTTCAGTATTATTACAGAAGCAGCCTTAGGTTTTATCGCATTCTCTATTGGTGACCAGTTTAAACTATCAAGCTTAAAAGCACTTGGTAAATCAGCATTAATTATTACCGCATTAGAATCACTTGGTGCTGTTGTGGTTGTAATGAGTATTACATTGTTACTCGGATTTGATCCAATCGTATGTGTTATGTTAGGTGCATTAAGTGCATCTACTGCTCCAGCTGCTACATTATTAATTGTTCGTCAATATAAGACAAGTGGTCCATTAACAGATATGTTATTACCAGTTGTTGCGGCAGATGATGCGACAGGATTAATTGCTTATTCTATCTGTGTAAATATTGCACTTGGCATGGTAAATCATGATCCATTCAGTGTAATAAATACAATCTTAATTCCACTTGTAGATATTGTGTTAGCGTTACTTGTTGGTGCTTTAATCGGTTTTGCTTTAGCACTAAGTAATAAATATTTTAAAAGTCATACAAACCGTATGTCATTAGCAATTGCTGCAGTATTCTTAGGAGTAGGTGTTGCGGATCACTTTGGTTTATCAAATCTATTACTATGTATGGCAATGGGCGCAGTATATGTTAACTTAAGGGATGATGCCGAAAGAGTACTTGGTTGTATCGATGATTGGACATATCCGTTATTCATGTTATTCTTTGTTATCTCTGGTGCAGAACTAAACTTAGCAACACTACCAAAAGTAGGTTTAATTGGTATTATCTATATCTTTGCAAGATTTGGTGGAAAGTTCCTTGGTTCTTGGATTGGTGGAACTATTACTCATCAACCTCCAGTTGTAAAAGACAATATTGGCTGGGCTTTGATGCCTCAAGCTGGTGTTGCAATTGGTATGGCAACGATGGCTCTTGCTCAACTTCCATTAGAATATGGTCAACAAATTCAAACAGTTATCTTAAGTGCAACGCTTGTATATGAAATTGTAGGACCTATTGCAAGTAAGAACGCTCTTAAACGAGCTGGAGAAATTCATACTGAAGGTTAAAATACTTCAAAATAAAAAAGCTTTTTTAACGCTCTTTTGTTATAAGTCGTTTTCCTAAGCAGCTTAGAATTTCATTACTGATAGTATTTGTTTCTTGGGCAATAGTTGATACGTTGATTAAATCGCCGAATATTGTGACAATATCATTAATTTGAACATTTGGTATATCTGTTACATCAATCATCATTTGATCCATACATATTCTTCCAGCAACAGGAACAGTTTGATGATGAATTTCAATAATAGAATTATGATTAGATAATAATCGAGGCAATCCATCAGCATACCCTATTGGTAATACTGCAATCAAACTATCACGATTACAAGTATACGTTCTTCCATACCCGATTGTTTCATTTTTCTTTACTTTTCTAAGTAGTACTACTTTTGTTTTTAAAGATAATACTGGTTTTAAATCAGGATGAAGAATAGTATTTTCATTTGCAGAAGAAACACCATATAATGAAATCCCAATTCTTACATAATCACATTTCAAATACGAATAGTTTAATAATCCAGAACTGCTTTGAATATGTATTTTTAGATGTGTAGTATCAATATTATCAATAGCTTTATAAAATGAATGAATTTGTAATTTTGTAAATGCAATATCTTCTTCTTTTAAACTGTCTGATACACATAAATGAGTAAAAATACCAGTAGTATGTATATATTTGAAATTCATTATCTTTTGAATAAATACATTTTCATCACAAGGAATTCCTATCCTATGCATACCGGTATCTATTGCGATATGAGCATCTATTTTTATTTTTCTTTGTTCAAGTTCTAAAGCATATTCATAACTGATTAGAGTTTGTGTCAAATGATATTTTTTTAAGTCATAAATACGACTAGGATCTGTATAACCTAGAATAAGAATCAAAGATCTAATACCGTATTTTCTTAATGAAATAGCTTCATCTATTGTCGCAACAGCAAATGCTTTAATACCTATTTTTTCAAGATGTGAAGCGATGATAAATGCATTATGACCATAAGCATCAGCTTTTACTACAGCCATGACTTCTGATTCTTTTTGCATATACTTTTTTAATTCAAATACATTATGTTCTAATGCTTTTGTATCTATAACAATTGATGATCTTTCTAACTTTGAGGTTTTTCTTTCTTTTTTAAAACAAGAAATAAAGACACTGATTGAAAAAGAAAGTATTGTAACTAAGAAAAAGAAAAGAAGATGACAATCCTTGATGATTTCTGTATGTGCAAATTTACATATACCACGAATAATGATAATGCATATAGGATGAATAATATAAACTAGTGAGGTTACAGTTCTAATATTATCAGGTAGATGTAAATGTAAAGACAGAAGATATATAAACAAGTAATAAACAGCAGGTATTAGTAATAAATACATACTGTCAAAGCGAATAATATTTTCTTGATGAGATAAATAACATTCAAGTAACATACCTATTGTAAATACAATAAATAATATTAAAGATTTTTTTGTTTGAATCTTTTCGGTATGGTCATGTATATAACCACCTAATACAAAAAATAGTGGTGCAAAGAATAAACCATTTCTTGTATAATCAAAACCAGTAAATAAAAATGTATAAATATTTTTTATCGCAGGAATAGAAGTAAAAATACCATAATATGTATCACCACCAAGTCCAATGAAATAAAGAATAAAAGTAATGATAAATGAAATACGATAATCATATTTTTTAACTAGATAATATGCAATTAAGCTGCCAAGTATACAGCTTGGAAAATACCACAAATGATAAAATGTACCATCAAAAAATATATCCTGTAAAAAAGCAGGTAATGAAAACACGTTAAAATAACCACTATATAAATTGACAGGAAGATATATCAGTATGCTAATAAAATAAAGAAGACATAACTTCTTTTCAAATTGAATTAGATGATATGAATTCTCTGTATATTTTCTGATTAAGAAAAATCCTGATGTCACAAAGAAAAAAGGTACTGCAAGTCTACATAATCCACGAGTAAATAATAAATCTATATCCTTATTAATTTGATATAAAGGAGCAGTATGTATCGCAATAACAAAAATACATGCAATGATACGAAAGAAATCGATACCAGTATAATGTTTTGTGTTCATATTATTCTTTTGTCACAATAAAACCATCCACATTATTACCAGAGCAAACAGTATCTAATGAGGTAATCGTTTTCTCAAAATAAATATTATAGTGGTGATATTTTAAAGGATTTTCTTTTGTGTATTTCTTTATGATATCAATATATTCTTCTAAGCATAGGTTATGTTCAGTGATATATTCTGCATGGGGACAGCCAACATATCGAAAATGCCATGGCTCATGAGAGATACCAGTTATTTCTTCCTTCTCTTTACCATATCTTTCAATAAGACCATATTTTGAGGCTGTATTTCTAAATTCTTGAGCAATACCATCATAAGGAAAATCAGGACGAATAAAATCAATATTTTCTTGATTAATTCCAACATCTAAAGCAAATCCTGTTTGATGTTCACTATGATCTGGTAAAGCTACATATTTATATGTGAATTCTTTTCCATTTTCTTTTAATGATGAATCAAATAAAGCTGTTTGCTCATCATGAGAACGATAACCACTAACAGGGACAATCTTATTTTGTGCGTGAATTTCCATCATGATATTTTGATACGCATCATCTAATTTTTTATTGACTAAAATATTAGAAAATTGATCATCTACAGGTACCAAGATGCTTTTATCTTCTGTTCTAAATTCATGAGAAGCGTTTACTAATATTAAATCTCCAGAATAAATACTATTTTGTTTCATCTGTATATAAACCAATGATCTTTTCTAACATATCTGCAAAAGAAAGACCAATTCCTTTCATCATACTTGGAAATCTACTATGTGTGGTAAAGCCGGGTATTGTATTTACTTCATTAAAATAAATTGTTTTATCAGCAGTAAAAAACATATCAACTCTGGCAAAACCAGTACAACCTAATGCTTTATATATTTTTAAACCCGTTTCCTGAATTCTTTTTTCATCTATTTCACTAATTCTGGCTGGCATATGAATCGTAGAAGTTTTAAGATTATATTTTTCTTCAAAGTCAAAGAAGCCTTGAGATAATTCAATTTCATCAACTCTACCAATTGTATATGTATCGATACCAATAATGGAACAACCAACTTCAAAACCAACAACTTCTTCTTCAATGATGACTTCTTTATCTATTGTAAAAGCATTTTCTACAGCTTCTTTTAAATCTTCTTTTTTATATATTTTATGAATACCGATAGAAGAACCCGCGTGTACTGGCTTAACAAAAACAGGATAGTTTAATACATATGTCTTATCTAATTCATTTCTATGATGAATGACAATAGAACGTGCACATGGAATACCAAGATACGCAACAATTTGATGCGCTCTTTCTTTATCCATGCATAAGCTTGACGCAAGTACATCACAACCTATTACGGGAATATCAGCAATCTGAAATACTCCCTGCACTGTTCCATCTTCTCCATTTATGCCATGTAATATAGGTAAAGCATAATCTACAGGTATTTTCTTGCTTTCCGTAATTAAAGCATGATCACTTTTATTTTGACTGACAATCACATTCTGTATATCTTCTTTATTTTCTCGCCATGTATCATCCAGTAAATTTTCGTATTTACCAGTATAAAGATACCAATCTCCTTCTCTAGTAATACCTAAAGGTAACACTTTATATTTTGTATGATTGATATTTGTTAAAACAGAATATGCAGATTGAAGTGATATAGAATATTCTGTTGATTTACCACCAAATAATACAACTATTGTTTTCATCGTCTAATCTCCTGACACTTGAATTAATGAATCTAATGGATAACCTATTTCACATTTGTTTGTATACAGTAAGTAGTCTTTCTCTTCTTTTGTATACATATTTATTTCTTTTCGCCATACTTCAGCAGTTTGGTATATAGCGTTATCAATCTTTTGATAAGAAATATTTTTGTTATAAATGCTATATTCTTTATCAGAAGGTGTATCAGCGTAAATTGCTATCACTAGGTATCGGTCATCAAAAGAAATCTTTATTTTAAATGTTTGATTTGTATTGTTTTTTACTTTTAAGTCTTGCCAGCCTTCGTTGATTGTTGCATCAACACCTACTGGTATATCTTTATCCGGTGAAGGAAAGTCTTCAATGAGATGAGGATGTCTTTCAATGATTGTTAGTGGTGTATGTAGAAATACCCAAAATAAGACATTAGACATTTGACATAAACCCCCTGCTTTTTCAGCGACTATCTTTCCATCTTTTAATACGAGGCCATTTTTATATTCCCCATAGTCAGAAGCGTTTTTTGCAAGATGCCAAAATGAGAATGTTTCTAGAGGACGAATAACAATTTGATTGATTGTGTTAGAGAGAAGTTTTAAGTTATCAACCTTGTTATATTGATATTGAATATCTTGTCCACTATTTTCATTAATCATATTTGATTGTGTTTCATAGATTTTATAAGGCAATATCAGTGATTCTTTTGAAGAAGAGTATATATTTTGATCGAGTTTCATTTGTAGATAGAACATCTTTTTTCTTTCCCATTGTCTGATAGGTAAAAGAAAAGGAAATCGTTGAGTTATTCTTTGTTTAGCCATATCTTTCCTCCTTTTCGTTTCTATATTTATTATTTCATTGAACAAAAAGAGTTACTTTTAAGATATAAAGACAAATTTTAAGAAGTAATTAAGAAATGATAAAGAAAAAAGGTGCCATTTTTGCACCTTTAGAGTAAATCTATTAATTCATCAACAGTAGGTAAAGATACTAAACTGTCACCATATTTAACATATGTGATAATACCTTTTTTATTCACGATGAATAATGCAGGAAGTTGGAGTTCATCACCTTCATAATCACCGTGTGTATAACCTAATTCTTTACATGCTTGTCTTTTCTTTTCTAATTCATCTGTGTTATGACCAATAAGTTCTTCTTTAGATAAAGCTGGATCTATTTCTAATTCATTATAGAACTTCTTTTCTGGATCGCAGATAATTTCGAATGGTAATTCGTCTTCTTTGATTACATCCTGAATATGTTTTTGATCTGATTGCATCACAACAAATACTTGAGCATTTTTCTTTTGTATTTCTGCATATTTCTCTTTGATGCAATGAACATCATATCTACAAACTGGACAACCAATATATCGAATACACCAGAATACAGTTTCTTTATTTAATATTTCATGAACCTGTAAGTTTTTTCGATAAGCTGTGTTAAAAATAAAATCTGGAAAGTAATCCCCTACTTTAAATCGCATAATAATCCTCTTTTCATTTCCCCAACGACAATCATAACACTATAACCAAATAAAGAAAGAATAATGATGAGAGTGTTTTTGATAAGAAATAAAATTTTTAATGTTATGATAATAAATGCCAAAGGAGTGTACAAATATGTATAGAAAATTAACTCTAGAAGATTATGAAACAAAACAAAAAGATATATTAGGAATCATTCAAAATCCTTTATTAACCCATGAACAGAAAGTAACAGAATTATCACGTGCAGCAGAGAATTTATTAACAGTATTAGATGAACCTGAAGGAATAGAAAAATATATGCGTTGTGAAGATGATGAACGCTGTATTTGTAATTTATTTGAAGGTGATGCACCATATAGACCAAGATATATCTGTCCAGATTATCCAGTATTCTTAAAAAATGGCAGTCGTTTCTTAGATTTACCAGCTCCTAAAAAAGATATTTGGGAAGTATTAAATAGTTTACTAATTCTTTATCATAATGTACCAAGTATTACTAACTATCCTGTATTTATTGGTAATTTAGATGAATTACTTGAGCCATATATTGAAGGAACAAGTGATGAAGAAGTAAAAAAAGCATTACGTTTATTTTTGACAAATGTTGATCGTACAATACTTGATTCATTCTGTCATGCGGATATTGGCCCAAGAGATACAAGAGCTGGTAGACTCATCATGGAAGTTGAAGCGGAAGTACAAAATGCTGTTCCTAACTTAACAATGAGAGTAAGTAAAGATACACCAGATGAATTTATCCTCAAAGGTGTAGAATGTGCTTTAAAGTGTGCAAAACCAAGTTTTGCGAATGATGAAATGTTCCGTAAAGAGTTAGGTGATAATTACTGTATAGCTAGTTGTTATAATGGCTTATTAATTGGCGGAGGCAGTTACACTCTAAGTAGATTAATTTTAGGTAATATTGCAAAAATTAGTGAAAATACAGAAGACTTCTTAAATAATAAACTACCAGAAGTAATGGAAGTAATGGCAAAATATATGGATGAAAGAGTTAGATTCATCGTCGAAAAGTCAGGCTTCTTTGAAAGTAACTTCTTAGTCAAAGAAGGTTTAATTCATAGAGATAGATTTACAGCTATGTTCGGTATGGTTGGTTTAGCAGAAGCAGTGAATATCTTACTTGAAAAAGAAGGAATTACAACAGAGAGATTTGGTCATAGCGAAGAAGCTGATAAGCTTGGTGTAACAATCTTGAATGCAATTCAAGCATTTGTAGATCAACATGAAGCTCCATATTGCGAATGTACTAATGGACATTACTTATTACATGCACAGGTTGGTTTGGCTCAAGAAAAGAATGTAACTCCAGGTCATCGTATTCCTATTGGTGAAGAACCTGCAGAACTAATTGATCATTTAAAGAATATCAGTTTATATCAGAAATACTTTGTATCAGGTGCTGGTGATATTTTCCCTGTAGATATTACAGTTCATAAAAACCCGGAATTTGTAAAAGATATTATTCGTGGATCATTCGATATGGATATCCGTTATTTATCTTTCTATGCAAATGATAGTGATGTTGTGCGTGTAACTGGTTATTTAGTAAAACGCTCAGAATTAGAAAAATTAGCTGGTGGCGAAAATGTGCGTCAAAATACAACAGGATTAGGTCTTGGCTCAAGTAAAAACAGTCATAGTTTAAACCGTAGAATAATATAATGAATAGCGCATTAGTAAATAAGATTATCCCCTTTTCTGCTGTTGATGGTCCAGGTAATAGAACGGCAATATTTTTACAAGGTTGTAACTTTTCTTGTAAGTATTGTCATAACCCTGAAACCATGCATGTATGTTTAAATTGTGGTGAATGTATAAAATATTGTCCAACTGGAGCGATATCACTAGTTGATGGTAAGGTGGTATATGACTATAAGAAATGTTGTTTCTGCGATAGTTGTTTTAAACATTGCCCTAACAATTCTTCTCCTCGTGTTCGTAATATGACAGCTGAAGAAGTTATGGTCGAAGTAAAAAAGAATGTACCATTTATTAGAGGAATTACAGTTTCTGGTGGTGAATGCACAAGATGGCCTAAATTTTTAAATGAATTAATGGTATTATCCAAAAATGAAAATCTATCAGTTTTACTTGATAGTAATGGTACATATGACTTTATCAAGGATGAAGAAAATCTATTAGAAAATTGTGCTGGTGTTATGCTTGATATTAAAGCTTTTGGTTTAAAAGATCATCAAGCAGTAACAGGTATAGATAATGGAATGGTGATTCAAAACTTAAAATATCTAGCTGAAATAGGACAACTAGAAGAAGTGCGTACGGTAATTGTGCCAGGATTATTTAATACAAAAGAAACCGTTGATAACGTATCTAAGGTAATTGCACCATATCTAGATAAGCGTTCTATTCGTTACAAGATTATTTGTTATAGACCATTTGGTGTGCAAGAAGAATATAAAAATACATTAAAAGCACCAACAAAAGAAGAACTTGAAGAACACGCTTCTATCGCTAGAAATAATGGTATAAAAGATGTAGTAATCATATAACCTGCTAATAAAAGTTGTTGGCTAATTGAATTCTGTATATTCTATTGAAAAGCGAAAAATATTAATTAAAATCTTCTTGGATTGAGTGAATCTGGAGGATTTTTTCTTCGCGATAATTAAAGTTTCTTATGTTGATTTGTTGACTTATATCAATTAATATTGCCATTAGGTATGAGGTGATAAATGACTGAATATTTTGAAGATGAACATACAGAATTATAACGTGAGTTGATTGATGGAATTAAAAGCGAAATCATTGCTTTTCTTAATAGTGATGGTGGAATTATATATGTTGGTGTCGAAGACGATGGAAGTATCATTGGCATTAATAATCAAGCAAAAGATAGTATTGATTTAAAACTAGGAAGTTGGATTCAAGAAGCGTTTTTCCCAAAACCATCAGGTTTAATTCGGTATTATTATAATGAAGATAGTGTTTTAGTTATTGAAGTTTCTAAAGGCACGAATAAACCATACTATTTAAGAGAAAAAGGACCAAAGCCATCAGGGGTATATATTCGTGTTGGTAGAAGTAAACGTAAAGCAAATGATGATGAAATATTACGAATGATTATGGATTCTCATGGTTATAGTTATGAAGATGATATTTCTGATGAACAATCTCTTACATTTAAAGCTTTCAAGCAATCACTTGAAGATAATGATATAAATTTAACACCTCGATTAATGAACACGCTAGGGTTAAAAAACAAAACAGGAAAATATACAAATCTCGCCTATTTGTTATCAGATCAATCAGAGATTGTTGTTAAAGTAGCAGAATATGATTCGGAAATGAATTTTAAAATTAAGAAAAGCTTTAAAGGTTCATTAGTTAATATTTTAAAAGATGTAGAAGAACAAACAGAACGTTTAAATGATTTGCGAGTTGTGATTGATGGCAGTTCATTTAAGAGAATCGAAACCAAATCTTATCCAGGTGCTTCTATTCGTGAAATGGTTTTAAATGCTATTTGTCATGCAAATTACTTTATACGTTCAAATATTAAAATTGAATTTTTCAGAGATAAGGTTAAGATTACAAGTCCTGGAGGAATATTTAACGCATCTATGAATGATATTATGAATGGTGTACAGACTTATCGTAATCCAAGATTAGTACATATATTCGATAAAATAGGAATGATTGAAAATTTTGGAACAGGGATTCCTAGAACAATAGACAGTTACAAAAACTACAATGTTAAACCTGAGTTTAACGCAACTGAAAACTTCTTTTTTGTAACATTACCAAATGTTAATTATCATAATAACGATTCATTTATAGACTCAATACCAGACCCAATACCAGACCCAATACCAGACCCAATAACTGATTTAGGATTAGAGATAATGAAAATTTTAAAACTTAATCCTGGAATTAGTACAATTAAATTAATGGAAATAATCCAAATAAAACAGCCAGCAGTTAGTAGAGATATGATAAAAAACGAGTTAAAAAGAAATTTGACTAATTATGTCGAACATCGTGGTTCAAACAAAACTGGTGGTTATTATTTAAAAGATGGAACACATAAGTAAAGGCAAGATGAAAATCTTGCCTTTAACTCTAGTATTAATGGTTAGATTAAATTACTGAATTTTGAGGAATTTCAAAACCAAAGAAATGTAATGCTTCAGGAATAACTTTATTCCAATAGAAGAAATTATGTTCGCCACTACCCCATTTGGCGGAGATTTTCATCAGTGGTAATTCGTTTTTTATATATTCATAAAATTCTTTACAACTGTCATATACTCTATCTTCAGTTCCGCAATAGAATTGCATTTCTGGTAAAACGGTAGAAGTTTTTAATTTTTGAATTAAATTAACTAAATTGTTATCAGAATTTTTCCAAGTTTCTGAATCACCAAATACCCCTGTTGTTAGTTTGCTTGTCATAAAACTATGGAATGGATCAAAATTGCCGCCAGATAATATAACAGCTTTTGCATAGTTTTCAGGTTTACTTAATGCAATACGCATTGTTCCATATCCTCCCATACTTTCACCCATGATGAAGGTATCTTTTGAATCATCGGATATTGGGAAAATATTCTTCATTTTTACCGGCAGTTCTTCGGAAATATAAGTGTAGTAATTTTGACCATATACGGCATCAACATATGACCCTCGATATGTCGTAGGCATTACTACAATTAAATCTAAATCTCTACACATCAAAAAGATATTAGACAAATTTATCCAAGAGCTGTTATCTTCTTTTGCTCCATGGAGGATATAAAGAACTGGATATTTCCTCCCTCTTGTATCCTTTGTTGCATGGCGGTCTTCTGGTAAAAGAACATCTACTTTTGTGTCCATTTCTAATGCATTAGAACGCATTGTTAATTGTGCATGTATCATAATGAGTTATCTCCATTTCTTATTTTAATTATATTCTTATTATTTTTAATGTTTGGACATTAAAAGAGCACCTTATGGTTAACAATGATGTACTTTTAACAAATGCACAAGACACATATAGTTTATTCTAGGAGGCAGTATATGCAGATTAGTACAAGTAAAAAAAGAATTACACCTGAAGGTAGATTTTTACCATGTTATTTGTGTGGGCATGCAATACGTACAGATATAGGTAAAGGCGTTGCGGATGAACTATTTACAGAAGCAATGGTACTTATTGTAGATCATCAAACTTTAATTTTTGTTTCATTTGATTTGATAGGAATGGATCGTTCTGTAAATGAAGAATTAAGAAAAGAACTTAGTGAAAAATATCATGTTCCTTATGAGAATATTAATATTGGTTTTGTTCATACACATTCTGCTCCTGAATACAGTAAAGATGGCATTTTTGGAGATGCTACAAAAGCCGTTCCAGGATATATGGATTATGTTGTAGAACAGATTAAAGCAGCTGTTGATGAATGTATGAATAGTAAATTCAAAGAAGTGAAAGCATACTATAAAAATACATTAATTGATGGTTTCTATAGCAATCGTAATGGTTTAGATAAAGTTGGAGATAATAATATAACACTTGTTACATTTGAAGAAGAAAATGGAAATGTAGCTGGAGGTTTTTTGAATTTTACATGTCATTCTACAGTGTTAGGACCACAAAATTATTTTGTTAGTGGTGACTTGGCTGGTTATTTAAATAGAGAATTTCAAATTCGTTATGGTGTAGCACCTATTACGATGATTGGTGCAGCTGGTGATATGAGCAATCGTCAACTTAGACAAGGTAATGATTATGCTGAACTAAAAAGAGTTGGTGATGGAATCATGGCACAAATTGATGCTAATAAGCAACATGATGAATTAAATATCGAGCATTTAACCGTTCAGAAAGTTGATTACTATAAAACATATCAATTAGATGTTGAGAAAAAGAAACAGCAAATAGAAACAATTAAAGAAAGACTAGCAAATGCTAAAACATTTGATGAAACAAAAGTATATACAAGTGCTTTAGCTGGTGCTGAAAAATCATTAAATCACACTGAAGGAACAATGGATTGTAAATGTGTTCTTTATAAGATGGATGATTTATATATCTGCACAATTCCAGCAGAGTTATTTAGCTGCTTTGGCTTAGAAATCAAAAAAGAAATGAATGTAAAATGCCCTATTGTTTGGGGATATTCAAATTATTCAGTTGGATACTTAGCAGATATTAAGGAATATGGATCTTCTTTTGAAACAGCAGCAAGTGAGATTCCAGTAGGAACAACAGAAGAAATTGTTGGACAAATAATCGACAGTATTCGCAAAATTTAAAGATAGATGTGGTAAAATTTCTTTCATAAAGGAAATTAAAATGAAAGAATTTCATCTATCGTCTACACAAATTCATATTATTAATCAACTTCTTGATGCACACGAACCATTAAGTTCACAATTTTTAGCAAATGGACTAGGTGTTTCAAGTAAAACAATTCGCAAATGTATTGAAGAAGCACAAGATTTATTAAAAATTAATGGTGCAAATATAGAGATAAAACCAGGTAGTGGTTATCGATTAATCATTGAAGATGATGAAGCTTTTGATGAATTTAAACAGGTTGAACAACTAGGAAAGCAAAATCGTAATGTATTTTCGATTAATTTAGATAGAGCTCATCTTGTTGTACGCTACTTATTAACACATAACGGAAAGATTAGTATTGAAGATTTATGTGATCTTCTATATATCAATAGAACAAGTGCTAAAAAAGTATTAGGTAAAGCTAGAGAAATACTTGCAAGATTTAATTTAGCAGCTGTATTTCAAAGCAAAAAAGGTATTGTTGTAGTAGGTGAAGAAAAAGATATTCGATTATGCCTTGTATATGAATATTCTTACTTTATGACTTCTTACCATTTCCATGGTCAAGATGAATATAAAGATATCATTGGATTAAATGATCCCTACTTCAATGAAGTAGAAAATCTCATTATTTCTTTTCAAAATAACTTTGAAGAATACAATTTATCTTCTTACAGTGTGATGTATATTGCTAGATTAATTATTGTTTCTAAGAATCGTATTACAATGTCTCATCCACTAATTTTAGATGATGAAATCACAAAACATTATTGCAACAGAAATACATATTTCGTTGCCAAGATGATTTTAAAAGAATGTGAAAAATTATATAACATACCATTCTCTTCTTATGACAATATATTAGTGGCGATGTGTCTTGTGGCGTTAAGAGTAACAATAAAAGAACCTGAAGTATATCGTTTTGGATATTTCGAACATAAAGATTTAGCCTTGGATATTGCACAAGAACTTACAAGAGTAAATATGTTTTCAAGCAGTAAACAAGATATTAAACTTATAGAAGATTTGTCTTATAACATTGAAGGCTTATTAACCAGGTATAAATATCATATTTTGACAAGTCAATTTAGACTTGTGGGTTATCCATCAATGCCACAAATGGCACGTAAGATGGCACTGCAGGTAGCTTATTATCTAGAAAAAACAAGAAATATCAAACTTTTGCCGGAAGATATTATTCGCTTAATGATGGTAATATATCCTCTATATGGAAGATATCCATTTACATTTAATAAATTTGATGCATGTATTATATCTGGTATTGATAAAACAGAAGGTAAAGGTCTAAAAGAAAGATTGTTAAGAAATTTTGGAACATATATAAAAGAAATAGACTTATTAGAAAGATATGAAGCAAGATATACTGATTTATCAAAGTATAAAGTGATTTTCTCTTCTTGTTCAAAAGAACTTCTAAATCTTCCAGAAGATATTATGTTTATTAATACTACTATTTTCTTTAATGAAGTAGATAAAGAAAAATATAGAAAACAGTTTGTAAAGTTGGCTGGGGAAAGTGGTTTATCGTCTTCGATGGATGAATATACAACTATATTTTCCGGATTAAAACCACATAACAAGATGGAATGTCTTGAAATGATTTCTAATAAATTAATAAAAGAAAAAGGAGCAGATGATTCTTTACTAAATGATTTATTAAAATGTGAAAGAATAATGCAGACGATTACAAATGATAATGTTGTGATTTTGACAGGACTAGAAAGTCATACAGAAAATATTCAAATCAATATATTTGTTTTAGATAAACCTGTTTCATGGGTTCAGGGATCTAAAGCTAGAATTGTTGTATATTGGGATAGAGGAAAAAATATAAAAGATTCAAACAACTTTGAGAATGAACATCTTCCACATATATTAGATCGATTCTTCCATAATGTGGGATTTGTAGATGATTTTATCAAAAATCCAACAATTGAGCAGTTTGCAGAAAGTGTTCAATCAATATATGGTCAAGTAATGACAAATGGTTCGAGTTTTCAATAAAGGGGGAAAATAAAATGAGAAAAGTATTATTGATTAGCCATGGTGAATTAGCAAAAGGAGCATTAAACACATTACATATTTTCACAAATGAATTAGATAATTTTACAGCTATTGCAGCATATACGCCAGAATGTGATAATCCTCAATCAGAGATTGAAAAGTTCTTTGAGGAAGCTGGAAATGATCAAGTTGTTTGTTTCTCTGATATATCATTTGGTAGTGTAAACCAATTATTAATGCCTTATTTATCAAGAGAAAATACATATGTATTTACAGGATTTAATCTTCCAATGCTACTACAATTTACAGCTTTACCGGAAGATGCAACAATTGATGATTTCAGAGCGTTAGTTGATGCTGGATCTTCTGCTGTAATGTTTATGAATGATTTTGATTTCTCTTCTTCAAGTGATGAAGATGAATAAATAATAAATAGTCCCACATTGTTGGGACTATCATTGTATAGGGGGATAATATGATTAAGTATTTTATCAGCGATTTAGATGGTACGTTGTTATTTCGTAATGTGGGCATAAAACAAAGTGATATTAAAGCATTAAATAAAAGTATTCAAGAAGGTTTACATTTATGGGTGGCTACCGGTAGAGGATATGATGCATATGATATGTTAAAAAGATATGACATTTATCCTGAACAAATGGTATGCAGTTCAGGTGCAGTATTATGTGATAAATACAGTCATATAAGATATTTAAGTGTCATTAGTAATGAAGATGCGAAGCATTTATTTACTTTTTTAGAAGAAAACTATCCAGAACTAGATTACACACTAGATTTAGATAGTCATGAATATCATTTTGCTAGATTAGATAGTGGTAATCTACTGAGACATTTACCAGATTTTCCACAAAATATAGCGATAAATGTAAGTGAATTTTTAAATCACCCAGAATTAAAATTAATGAGATTATTCTGTGTAAGTCATAGTAATGAATATTGTGCAGAAGTAAGAAAAGCAATAGAAGTTGAATTTGGCGGTCGATTAAAAGCATTAAAAACAGATACAAATTGTTTGGATATTATACCTAGCGAATGTGGAAAATGGCATGGAGTATCTACTTTACTAAAAGAGAATCATATTGATCCAAAAGATGTTGCTGCAATTGGTGATGAAGAAACAGATGTGGAAATGATTCGAAATTGTGGAATAGGACTAGCAATGTATACAGCTGATGAATCGGTTAGAAATGCGGCGGACTATGTTGTAAAATCTGTAGAAGAAGCTTTAAATATAATTAAGTCAAAATAGTTGGAGACATTATGGCAAGACAAAGTTCTGTTTCTTTAATGACAGAAGGAAATGTAAAAAAACTGATACTAACATATGCTGGACCTATATTTATAGGACAGCTTTTTCAACAGTTATATAACACAGCAGACGCAATGATTGTAGGTAATTATGTTGGACAAAATGCATTAGCTGCAGTTACATGTGTTGGTTCATTAAGTTTTTTATTTGTTGGTTTTTTTACTGGTTTTTCAACTGGAGCAAGTGTAATAGTTGCTAGAGAAATAGGTGCTGGACGTAATGAAAATACAAAGAAAGCAATTCATACAACAGTTGCTTTAGGTTTAGTTTTAAGTTTAATTATGACAATTGCAGGCGTTAGCTTATCCAGCATTCTACTAAGATGGATGGATACACCAGAAGTTGTTTATCCACTAGCTTTAATATATTTAAGAATTTATTTTATGGGTAGTATTCCTTTAATTATGTACAACATGTTTGTGGGAATTATTCATGCTGGTGGTGATTCAAAACATCCTCTGTATTATTTAATTTGCAGTTCTATATTAAATGTCATATTAGATGTGATTTTAATCAAATATTTTAATCTTGGTGTTGCTGGAGCAGCTATTGCAACAGTATTTTCAGAGTTTATTAGCATGTTATTATGCATGATTCAACTAATGAGAGAAGAAGGAATATTACATTTATCTTGGAAAGATGTTAAATTCGATAAAGATAATCTAAGAGAAATTGTTGAATATGGTTTACCTACTGGCTTACAAGGATCTGTTATTGATATCGCAAATGTTTTGATACAGTCGTATATCAATTCCTTTGGTGCTGCAGCTGTTGCTGGTATTGGTGCCTTCTCTAAGATAGATGGCTTTGTATTTTTGCCAGTAACATCTTTCTCGATGGCCCTAACTACCTTTGTATCACAAAATTTAGGTGCTGGTTTGATGGATAGAGTTCGTTCAGGAACGAGATTTGGTTTATTTGTCGCTATTGTGATTGTTGAATTAACAGGTGTAGTTGTATATACTTTCGCTCCACAATTAGTTGGTTTATTTAATAGTGATCCAACTGTTATCTTTTATGGGGTATCAAGAGCTAGAGTATGTACTTTATTCTATTTCTTATTAGGTTTCTCTCATATCGTATCAGCTATTTTAAGAGGAATTGGTAAACCTGTTATGCCAGTAGTTGTAATGCTAGTATGTTGGTGTGCGGTAAGAGTAATTACTTTAATGACACTTGGAAAAGTGATACATGATATACGTATTACATATTGGTTATATCCAATCACCTGGTTTTTAAGCTCAGTTGTATATTTCAGGTGGCTGAAAAAAGAAAAATTGATTTAATATTATAAATTTATAGCATAATTTATTGAAAAAACAGATTTTTGAATATTCAAAAATTGATTATTTGCGATAAAATAAATGAGATGAATGTTCAAGAAATATTATTAAGTAAAAATGGAATGGCAATTGTCAAAATTGCTGAAATTCTTTTAAGTGCAGAAATAGGTGAAAAAATACCAACTGTTGCAGAACTGACAAAAAGTACAGGTTTAGCAAATGGTACAGTTCATCATGCTTTAAAGATACTAACAGAAACTCATGCTGTAAATATTGTATCTAAAGGGCATATGGGCTCATATCTAATGGGAAAAGATTATAAATTACTATTAGATATTGCTGGCATTAAATATTTGATTGGAGCGATGCCTTTACCATATACGAAAAGATATGAAGGTTTAGCTTCTGGTTTAATTAGTGCTATGGAAAATGGATATAATATTCCTGTCAATCTTTCTTATATGAGAGGTGCTAAAAACAGAATTTCCATGGTAATTTATGAAAGATATGATTTTGCAATTGTATCAAAACTTGCGGCAGAGGAATATTTAAAAGACCATGATGATATTTCTGTTGTTTTATCTTTTGGCCCTCTAACTTATACTTCAAATCATGCGATTATGTTTCATGATGAAAACTCCAAATCTATTGAAGATGGCATGACTGTTGGGATTGATAGAAGTTCAATTGACCAGGTAATGTTATTGAAAAAAGAATGTGATGGAAAAAAAGTTAAATTTGTAGAAATTGAGTATTCACATATTATAGAACATGTTATTAAAGGTGATATTGATGCGACAGTTATGAATATTGATGAAGTAAATGATCGTGGATTGAGAATAAATTATACTCCTTTAGTTAAAGAAGAAGATGATAGTAATACAACTGCAGTGATGGTTGTTAAGAGTAAAAATAAAGAAATAGGAGAACTCTTAAAAAAGATAATTGATCCTAAAACGGTGTTACAAATCCAAAAACAAGTATTAGAAGGAAAAATACAACCAAGCTATTAATTGGTATAAGAAAAGGTAGAGGCAATTGTCTCTACCTTAAATTTTATTTATTTGGTAATAACTTTATTTAGATTCAGTGGCAGCTTTAGCGGCATTTTCACCAGCTACAACACCTGAACCAATAGCCCAAGAGTTCATCATAGCTGTCATAGAGTCAGCACCATTAGCACCACCTACTACAGAACCAGCACCATAGAAGTTTTGGATAGGATTACCATCTTTATCAAGAATCTGCATATCTGTATTAGCTTTTAAGCCACCTAGAGTTGTACAGAAACGAGGTCTTTGTTCAACAACATAGTACTTGCCACCTTCTTTTAAGGCTACAGGATTTTCTTTTCCAAAGGCATCTTTACCTTCAGCACAAGCTTTGTTGTATTCTTCAACAGTCTTAGCTAATTCATCACTGTCGATACCCATTGTCTTAGCTAGTTCTGCTAAGTCAGTACCTTCAGCTAATACTGGTTTACCATCATTTTCGATTGATTCCCACTTGTATAAATCATCTTCAGAAGCAACTAGTTTATCTTCTAATGATTTATCAACATAAGCTTTCCAAGCATCTTCATCCATGATTAGATATAGAATCTTATCATCTTGAGCAACAGTAGCTTCAGTAATTTCAGCAAGTGTACCTGTTTCTTTAATTACACGGTCACCCTTTGTATTTACATAGATTGCACCATGATCTTTTGTAGCAGCTGTAGAACTTGCTGTAGCAGCTAGAGCTCTATTTTTAACTGTTTCAACACCTTGTGGATAAACTTTTACAAGATCCATGTTAATGGTATCAGCACCAACATCTTCACCAAGTTGTAAACCATCACCCATATCAGTTGTACGACCATAGAACATATAACCACTTAATGAATCAGGTAATAATGAAGAGTTAGCACCAAATCCACCAGCTGCATCGATTGTTACTTTAGCAGTAATATCGATAGTACCTTGACGGTCTTCACATTCAACACCAGTAACCGCACCACTATCATCTGTTAATAGTTTAGTTGCTTTTGTACCTAGAAGAAGTTCTCCACCTCTATCACTGAAGTTTTTAGTCATTACATCGAAGAATGCGTAACTTCTACCAACAACACCAATTTGACGGTTAGCAGAATGATCAGGATATTGTGTAGCAGCAACATCATATGGAACTTTCATGTCATCAACAAGCCAGTCAACTGTTGAACCAATTGATTCAGAAATCATCTTAACTAGTTCTGGATCGTTCTTGTTTAGACCGATTCTCATAATATCTTCATAAGCAAGTTCTGGAGAGTCTTTAGTTTCATTTAATTTTTCTTTTTGGAATTTAGAACCAGTAGCGATTAATGTACCAGCGTTACACATTGTATCGCCACCTACCATATCATTCTTTTCAACAAGGATAACTTTTGCACCTTCATCAGCAGCTTTAACAGCAGCAGCAACACCGCCGCCACCAGCACCAATAACAACTACATCAGCGTCCATCTTTCTTGTATCAGCAATCTTTTCAACTTCAACTTTTTCACTGAAGTCATCTTTAGAAGCCCCAGCTGATTCTAGAGCATTTCTAACAGCTGTCTTTACAGCAGAAGCGGTAATAGTAGCACCAGTTACGTTATCAACGTTAGTTGTTTGGTGAGCAACTATATCACTTGATACTTTTTCAATCGCAACATCACCAATACCTTGAGATTCAGAGTTGTTTGTAACTTCCACATTGCTAATAGCACCATCTTTAATTGTTACTTTTACATCTACAGGGCCGTTATTTCCAGTAGCTTCTCCTTCGTATTCACCATCAGCGATACTTGCAGAGCCAGTACTTGCACTAGCAGTTGCAGATGGAGTTGAGGTTGGAGTACTTGAGGAACAACTAGCTAGCATTCCTACAGAAAGGACAGCTGCTAATAATTTTTCCATTTTTCTCATTTTAATCATCTCCTAATACTTAAGAAATTTTGGCCAAAATATTTTAAGCAAAAAAAGTATAGCGCTATTTTAGAATTTGTTAAGTATTATTTTCACAAATATATGCTGTGGAAGAATAACATACAAAAATTATCATTGATTTGTAATAAAATAGGTTGTAGAATGCAAATGTACAAAATACTGAATATTGAACAATGAAAACAAAAATTAAGTGCTATCGATGTGGAACAGAGATTCCTATCAATTATAAAAATATGAGTGCGATTATGACATGCCCTCACTGCAAAGGAAAAATGACCTATGATGTTACAACTTATAGAAAGTTGAAACTTGTTCGTTACTTTGTAGTATTACTTGTTGCACTATTGCTTTTGTTTGGAATGCATCAAGTTGAGACAGGAAATTATGCAATTCTTCTCATTTTTATGAGTATTGCAATATCACTGGCATGTGTAGCAGATAAAGCTTGTTTATGGCTATGTGATTTCATCTTTGGACTTCACTATGAAGAGCTGAAAACGAAAAAGAAAAAATAGGAGATTTTATGGATTTTAAAGACAGATTAGACATGTATGTTGAGGGTGGTATGATTACACAAAGTGATGTTGAAGATGTTAATGCGGTAATCAAACTATTTAAAGATAATTATGGAATTGAATTAACAGAAGAAAATGCAGCTACTTTTATTGCTCATTTATGTGCTGCATATGGACGTAATACAACAAAAGAAGAACTTGATGACTTATCTGATGAAGTAATGACTGAGATTGAAAATCTTGATTCTTATCCAGAATCATTAGAAATATTAAATAAGATTATATCAGTAACAAAAAATCCACTTAATGATGTGGAAAAGAAATATGTGTTGTTACATCTAAATAATCTTATTCAAACATTTACTGAAACTGGTGAATGGCAACACCGGTAAAGGGATATGAAGTCCATATTATACATGTTTAAGGAGGAAAAAATAGGGTATTCGAATTTTCACTTACTTTTAGAGCTATCGTGTTAATTCTTGTTTGTGCCTGGGCATCTTTGCTTTCCCATAAAGGCATTTCAAACTTTAACGACGGTGCTAGACCTGTATACCCTGAATTGCTTGAAGGGCGTATGACACGTGCAGAATTTGCAGTTGTTGTTACAGGTATGGGTATTGGATGGGTTCTTGCAGGATTCAGCCAATGGCTAGGAACAGGATTAATTGCAGTACATTTAACATTAATTGCTACAGACTGTATTGGTGCTTGGTCACCAAATAAATGGGTAGCTCTTGTATTGGGTGGAGCATATGGTGCAGTATGTGCGTTTGGTACAAGTGCAATCAATGCTGCATTTGCTGCATTACCTTATAATTTCTTGAATGATTTAACACAAATCACAACACCAGCATTACCAGTGTTCTGTATGTATCCAGCAGTTGCCATTGCTGGCCAATTCGGAGCTAAAAAAGGAATTATCACTGGTGTAATTGAAGCAATTATGTATGTTTTCTGCACTATAGTAGGAAAAGTAACTATTGGTTCAGTTAATGTTAGCTTATATCCATATACATTTGCTATGCTAGCTGGCATGATTTGTCTAGTTGTGTTTGCTGTTCAAGCATCTAAAGGACAAGATAAAATTGATACAACAGATGATGAAGAAAACTTATTTACAAAGAATGCTGAAAGAATTAAATCAAATTGGGTTTACTTATGTATCCAAGGTGCATTAAATGCATTAGCTATTAAGATTTTAGCTCAAGCTTATCAACCATATGTATTAGCAAGTGCTATTGAAGCAAGTGACATGTCTGTATTCTATCTTGCTATGATTGGTGTAATTATTGCATTTATTCCACTTATTGTTTCTACATCTTTAGCAACAGGCGTATATCAAGCTGTTGGTTTAACATCAGTAATGTTAGTTGGTGCTATGGCTCCAACTTGGTGGTTAGCTCCAGTATTTGGTTTTGTAGCTGAATTCATTGAAATTCAATTACTAGGTTTACTTGGTGGATTATTATCTAAATTCCCAGAACTATCTAAATCTGGAGATCATATCAGAAATGGTATGCTAAGTTGCTTAACTATCGCTCTTACAGCTGGTGCATTCTTAGCTGGTAACCAAATTTGGGGTAGCGTAGGTATTATGATTGTTGGTGGATTCTATGTTCTTAACGAAATTACAGGACAAAGAATTCCAAAGACAGCTGTTGGTCCAATTGGAGCTGTTGCTGTAGGTATTATTTACAATATCGTTATTGCTTTAGGACTTGTTGTTCTAGCTGCTGCTTAATTTATAAAGGAGAACATGCATGATTAAAATTGAATGTTGTGGTTTAACCTCTACAGAAACAAAACGAATTATTGATACACAATTTGCTGGACTTGTTGAAACATTTACAGATTCAGATATGATTGCAGCGAGAAAAGTGAAAAGTGGAGATGTAGACTTTTATCTTGGTTCGTGCATGACAGGTGGTGGTGGAAGCCTTGCTACTGCCATCATGACGCTTGGATATAGCAACTGTCTTACTGTATCAAAACAAGGTAACTGTCCAAATGCAGAGAAAATACGTCATATGGTTTACGCAGGAAATCATAAAGCATTTGGATATGTAAAAACACATACAGAACAAGTGGTGCCTGCTCTTGTTCAAGCTTTAATAGATAAAAGCGAAGGTAAACCAGAATAAAAAATGAAGATAAGGCACCTGTTAGGTGCCTTTCTTATCATAAAGGAGAACCATTTATATGATTAGAACTGTTATGGGAGATATCCCAAAAGAACAATTAGGCGTAACAATGGCACATGAGCATTTCATTGTTGATTTAGATAGAATAAGAAAAGATGGCGTATCTAAGATAGAAACAGTGGAAGAAGTAATTCCTGAAATTAAAAAAATGATGGATTTAGGTGTTCAGAGTGCTTTTGAAGTAACAACTAACGATATGGGTAGAGATCCACTTAAACTTAAAGAAATCAGTGAAAAGACAGGTTTACAGATTGTATGTTCTACAGGTTTTTATTTAAGTGAATATCATCCAGAAGAATTAAATCATTTAAGTAAAGAAGAAATTGCTGAAATCTATATCAAAGATTTAACAAAAGGTATTGGTAATACAGGGATTAAAGCAGGTCTTATTGGGGAGATAGCCTCTTCTAAAGATTCTTTTGTTGGTAATGAAAAGAAAATATTAGAAGCTGCAGGTATTGCGGCTGTTTCAACAGGTGCAGCAGTTAGTACACATACAGGAAAATTTACTGCTTACGAAACTATAGACATTCTTTTAAAAGCAGGAATGAATCCTGACAAAATTATCATTGGTCATCAAGATTTAATAGATGATACTGAATATCATAGCAGTCTTTTAGAAAAAGGCGTAAATATCGCTTTTGACACGTGTGGAAAGAGTGCATATGTAAAAGATGAGATACGTGCAAAAAATATTATGAATCTAGTAGACAAAGGATATGGCAATCATATTGTTATGTCTAATGATATTTCTCGTAGAACTTATTTTACAAGTTATGGGCAAAATGGATATTTATCAGTAATGAATATTGTAGTTCCTTTACTTAAAGAATATGGAATCAAAGAAGCAGATTTAAAGAAGATATTAATTGAAAATCCTGCAAGAATTATAGATAACAATTGGAGGTAACCATGTTTTTATCTCGACTAAAAGAAAATAATCCTGCTTTACTAAAATATGCTTTTGAAGCGGCTAAAAAAGGCGAAATATTACCGGATACATATATTTTAGACTTAGATACAATTATCCAAAATGCAAAAATAATGAAAGAAGAAGCAGATAAATATAATCTTGACTTATATTTTATGCTAAAGCAAATTGGTAGAAATCCAGTTGTAGCACAGGCATTACAAGATTTAGGCTTTGCTGGGGCTGTTTGTGTAGATTATAAAGAAGCACTGTGCATGATAGAAAATGGTGTAAAAGTTGCCAATGTCGGACACTTAGAACAAATTCCAACTGCAGCTTTACAAAAAATCATCAGCAGTAAACCAACAGTTGTTACTGTATATTCTTTGGACAAGATTAAAGAGATTAATAATGTTGCAAAAGAACTTGGAATAGTTCAGGGATTACTCATTCGTTTAACAGATGCAGATTCACAATTATATTCAGGACAAATTGCTGGGTTTCATACAGATTGCATAGAAAACTTAATTGCAGAAGTGAAGCTGTTAAATCATGTTGAAATCAAAGGATTAACGGTCTTTCCTGCATTACTTTATGATGATGCAACAAAAACAATTCTTCCTACAGAAAATATTAATGTCATAAATAGAGGAATTGAGATTTGTAATAAACATGGTTTAACAGATTTAAATATCAATTTACCAAGTGCTACATGTACTGCATCTATTAAGTTAATACATGATTTAGGTGGCACAAGTGGTGAACCAGGTCATGGCCTAACGGGAACGACACCATTACACAAAGTGACTAATCAACCTGAAAAAATAGGGTATTGTTATGTATCTGAAATTTCTCATAACTATGAAGATAAAGCTTATTGCTATGGTGGTGGACTATATAGAAGAGGACATATGGAAAATGTTCTTGTTGGTACATCACTACAAGATGCAAAATTATCTAAAGTTAAAGCTCCTGATCTTGATTCAATAGATTATCATTTTGAAATTGATGAAAATTATCCAGTAGGTCTAACTTGTGTGATGTGTTTTAGAACGCAAATCTTTACAACAAGATCTCATGTATCTGTTGTAAAAGGGTTACAAACAGGTAAACCAGAATGTGTTGGTTTATATGATGCAGTGGGTAAAGAAATAAATAGAAACTGGTGAAATATGATAAAAGACAGAAAAGGTGCACATAAACTTGCTGTATTAAATCCATATAAATCAGTAGTGCAAACGTTTAATATTGAAAAAGAAGGATATTTAACAGGTATTAAAAATATCAGTTCTATACCAAATACATTAATGCACAAGCTGGAAAAAGATGGTTTTGTGCTACATACCATTGATAAAAAGTCTACTTTAGCTGGTAGGGCTGTTGATACAGATTTATATAATCCAATTACAGGAAACTATATGTCAGGGTCAAGTTCAGGAACAGCAATTAATGTATTTGCAGGCATTAATGATTTAGGAATTGGTAATGATGGTGGAGGGTCGGTATTAGCACCCGCAATGTGCGTGAATATTATTGGCTTTATTTCACGATTAATAGAGCAGAATAGAGAAATGAATTTAAAACCAAATACAGAAGGTATGTCAGTTCCTAACTCTATTGGGTTTATGGTTAGAGATAGAGAAATACTGTTAAAAGCAATTCAATCATCTATAAATATAGTTCCAGCAAGTGATTATGGAAAAGTATTTTCGGATAAAGAATATGCAAACATTCAATCAGAAGTTATTCCTTTATTAGAAGATCATACAGAAAGAAAAGAATTATTACCTTTTGTTCAAGCTATTTTATCAAAGTGTGATGTTCTAATAAAAACGGAAGGGCCTGTCGATATTAATGGCTTTGGTGACAGTTTATTTGGTCATTTTGATGCAAGAACAAAAGCAATTCAGCAGTCAGCCAATAAAGGTTATGTAAGAATTTGCAATATAGCAGGAGCAAGTGCATTATGTCTGCCACAAAAAGAGTTAGGAATGTCAACTTTACTTATGTGTGAAAGTAAAGAAGATAAAATAGCCAAAATGCTTAAACTTGCTGAATATATAAAAGATGAAAAAGATGCATTGATTGAAAGATATTTCTTAGATTACAGCAGTTATTTTAATGAAGGCTACAAGATATAGGAGGAATAAATGAAAACATATCCTTTACAAAGTATCAGTATAGAAGAAGCGTATGAAAAACAATTTAAATTAGTAGATGCTATTACGAGAAATCTTACTGGAACTGAAAGTTTAACTCGTGGTGATTTAGGAGTGCATCAACCAGAAAATGAACCAATCACAACAATGAAAGCAGAAAAAGCTATTGCATCATTTTTTGATGTGGATAAAGCAATACTTGTTAGAGGTTCAGGAACAGGTGCTATTCGTTATGCACTATCAAGTGTAATTAAAGTGAATGAGACAATTCTTGTGCATGATGCTCCAATATATTCAACAACATTAACTTCTTTTGAAATGCTTGGATTAAATATTGTTCGTGCTAACTTCAATGATTTAGAAGATATTAAAAGAGTAATTAGTGATAATCCTGAAATTAAAGCATGTTTGGTGCAGACAACTAGACAAGCTATTGAAGATAAATATGACTTAGAAGAAGTTATTCAGACAATTAAGAGTACACGAGATATACCTATTATAGTTGATGATAACTATGCGGTAATGAAAGTTAAAAAAATAGGTGTTGAGTGTGGAGCAGATTTATCATGTTTCTCAAGTTTTAAATTACAAGGACCTGAAGGAATTGGCATTGTTGTTGGTAAAGAAGAATATGTAAATCGTATTCGTAAGATGCATTATTCTGGTGGTTGTCAAACGCAAGGACATGAAGCATTAGATGTACTTAGAGGGTTGACTTATGCACCTGTAATGCTTGCAATAACAGCAAAAGAAGTTGAAAAGACTTTAAGTAAACTTCAAAATGGTGAAATTCCAGAAATAAAAGATGCATTTATTGCCAATGCACAATCAAAAGTATTACTCGTTGAACTTTCAGAACCAATTGCGAAAAAAGTATTAGAAAATGCAAATTTATTAGGCGCTTTACCAAATCCTGTTGGAGCAGAAAGTAAATATGAGCTTGCTCCAATGTTTTACAAAGTATCAGGAACATTCTTAAAGAAAGATCCGACACTCATTGATACAATGCTTCGCATTAACTGTAATCGAGCTTCAAGCGAAACGGTTTTAAGAATACTTAAAGAAGCGATAAAAGCTTCCAAGGAATCAATATTATGAGTAAAAGATTTATTATTATCGTTTTAGATGGCTTTGGTATTGGAGCAATGCCAGATGCAGCAACAGCAAGACCTGGTGATGAAAAGGCAAACACATTAAGAAGCATCTTACATGATCATCCTGATTTAAAATTACCAACACTTGAAAAACTGGGATTAATGAATGCATATGGAACAGAGAGTGAATATATGAAATTTAATCCTGAAGCAAATTTTGGCAAGAGTGAGCTAATGCATTTTGGTGCTGATACATTTATGGGACATCAGGAAATTATGGGGACTTTACCTAAAAAACCAACAGTTGATCCATTCCAAACACATGTAGAAGCTGTTGTAGATATACTAAAGAAACATGGTCATAAAGTAGAAGTAGTATGTCATGAAGGGCTAAAATATGTTGTTTGTGATGATTATGTAACTGTAGCAGATAATTTAGAAGCTGATTTAGGTATGTGTTATAACGTTACAGCACCATTAGACTATATTTCTTTTGAAAAAGAATTAGAAATTGCTGAACTTGTTCGTAAAGTTGTTACTGTAGGAAGAGTAATTGTATTTGGTGGGACAGGTAATAATATGCAGGATTTATATAATGCTGAAGAAATTAGGCAAGGAAAGTTTATTGGTATCGCTTCTGCAAAATCTAAATCTTACGAACAAGGATATCAATGCCGTCATTTAGGCTATGGTGTAAATAAAAATGTACAAGCTCCTACAATTTTAACTAACGCAGGTATACCTGTCACTTTAATTGGTAAAGTTGCTGATATTGTTGCAAATGATGGTGGTACAAGTATATCTTGTGTACCTACAGTAGAATGTATGAAATTAACATATGACGCTATTAAATCTATGGATAAAGGCTTTATCTGCACAAATGTACAGGAAACAGATTTAGCAGGACATGCACAAGACAGTGCTCGTTATAAAGGAGTACTTGAAGAAGCAGATGCAGGGTTGGCTAAAATATTACCATTATTAACAGAAGATGATATTTTACTTGTTCAAGCAGATCATGGAAACGATCCAGATATTGGTACAAGTAGACACACTAGAGAATGTGTTCCTTTACTAATCTATCGTAAAGGACTAAAAGGTATACATATTGGCACAAGAAAAACAATGTCTGATAATGGTGCTACTTGTTGCGATTTCTTTGGTGTAGAGGCACCAGAAAATGGCACATCTTATTTAGATTTTTTGAAACTGCCAAACGAAAAGTAAATAACTAGTTTTATAATTTTATCAATAAAAATGATATAAATCCCAATAACAGACTTATATCATTTTTAATTGGTCACATTTTGTAAAACTATAGTGAAAAATTGTCGAAAATAGTGTAACTTAATGAGTAGAAGTTAGTTGTTTAATGAGGAAAATATGAAAAAAAATAGTGGTGTTTTAATGCCAATTTTATCATTACCTAATCGTTATGGTTGTGGTGATTTTGGTCAGTCAGCTTATGACTTTATTGATCGGTTGAAAGATACGGGATTTTCAATTTGGCAAATCCTTCCTTTACAACCTTTAGGTTTTGGTTATTCTCCATATCAACCATATTCTTCAGCAGCGATGGATGAATTATATATTTCATTAGATAATTTAGTAGAAGAAGAATTACTAACAAAAGATGAAGTACAACCATTACATGAAGATAGTACAAAAATTTATTACAAAGAAGTAAGAGAATATAAAAATGAGTTGTTAGAAAAAGCATATAGTCGGTTTAAAGAAAATGCTTCTTTTAAGAAATTTAAAAAAGAAGAATGGGTTAAAAACTATGCAATTTTTATTTCTTTGAAAAAGAAAAATCATTTAAGACCATGGATGGAATGGGAAGAAGCTGAAAAGTTTTACCCAGAGAAAAAAGAATTAAATCTTAAAGAATTTGAAAAACAAATTAATTATGAAATTTTTGTTCAGTATATTCTTTTAAAGCAATGGAAAGCATTAAAGAAATATGCTAATCGTAACAAGATAAAAATTCTAGGAGATATTCCTTTTTATGTTGGCCAAGATTCAGAGGATGTATGGTTACATAAAGATATGTTCTTATTGCATGAACAAGGAAGTCCTAAATTTATTGCCGGTTGCCCACCTGATATTTTTGCAAGTACTGGTCAAAGATGGGGAAATCCTATTTATGATTGGGAAGCGATTGAAAAAGATGATTTCAAGTTCTGGATGAATCGTTTAGAGTATGTATCAAGATTATATGATATTACAAGAATTGATCATTTTAGAGCATTCCATAATTACTGGAAGATACCAGCAACTTGTCCGACAGCGATGGTTGGTGAATGGGTATTAGCACCAGGTAAGAAATTCTTTACACAATTATTTGAAAAGTATCCAAATATCAATATTGTTGCAGAAGATTTAGGTGATGGTATGGAAGGTGTATATGAATTACGTGATGAATTCCATTTGAAAGGTATGTGCATTACCCAACAAATGTTTGATGGACATTATTATGGGGATATAAAAGAAAATCTCATTGTTTATACAGGTACACATGATAATTATCCAATAGAAGCATGGTATTATTCACTAAGCAAAGAACATCAACAAGAAGTAGATGAAAAGATGCAAGAATTTGGTTTTGGGGATTATGGTACCGTAGATGCAATTATTGAATATACATTATCATTAAGTGCAGAAACAGCCATATTACCTATATTTGATATATTAAGATTTGGTGAAAAAGGCAGAATTAACACACCTGGCTTATTAGATGAAAAAAACTGGACAATGAAAATATCTTCTTTTGATAGTTTTGATAAAGAACTACCTCATCTACATGAATTACTAAAGAAATATAAGAGATTATGATAACAAGAACTTGGGGATTTTCCCAAGTTTTTCTATCAATGTAAACTTGCTTAAGTAATATGTTATAAATAAGTTCACATTGAACTTATTTAAGTAATATGTTATAAACAAGTTGAGGTGGTTGAAATGGATTATAATTTTTCTGGAGATTTAAAGTCAATTAGGGAGATTTTAGGATTATCTCAGCAAGAATTAGCAGAATTGCTAGATATTCAACAAATAACAATTTCAAGAAATGAATCTAACGAAACATATCCTTCAGATAAATTGTTAGAAAGTTTTTATGCATATGCATTTACTAAGAATATAAAAATTAATAAATTAAAGGAAATGCTATGGAGAGATGAATTAACAGAAAATGAAAAATTACTATTTCATGGTGCTAAAAGTGAAATCCTTGGAGAAATAAATATCAATAAAGGTAGAGCAAACAATGATTTTGGACAAGGTTTTTATACAGGTGAAAGTTATGAACAAGCTATTTCATTTGTTTCAGGATATGAACATTCATCAGTATATTTCCTTCGTTTTGACGATAGCCATTTAAAATGTAAAAAATATAAAGTGGATCAAGAATGGATGTTAACAATTGCGTATTATAGAGGAGCGTTAAATGAATATGAAAATAATCCAATTATTCGAAAGATTATTGATAAATCTAGAGATTGCGATTATATTATCGCTCCAATTGCTGATAATCGCATGTTTCAAATTATTAATTCATTTATAAATGGTGAATTGACAGATGAACAATGCAAGCATTGTCTCGCTGCCACTAATTTAGGAATGCAATATATCTTTATTAGTGAGAAAGCTGTGAATCAAATAAAACTTGTAGAACGATGTTATATTGCTGGAAATGAACGTGGATATTATAAAAATATACGATATGAAGAATGGAAAATGGGAGAAAATAAAGTTAAACTGGCTAGAAAACAATATAGAGGAAAAGGTTTGTATATAGATGAAATTCTAAAATGAAGGTAAATATGAATGTTAAAAAAATAGATAACGATGGTTTATTATTATGTGAAATTCAAGCGGAAACTTTTGAAAAATCAATTGATAAAATGAATTCTAGTTCAGAAATATTTATAAGGCGTTTTATGAAAAGTAGAATTGCTGTGAGAATGGACAATAAATCTATTCTGGATAGTAATATTCAATCAAATGATATTTTACAATTGGTAGATGAAGAATATGGACCGACTGATTATGGTAGTGTTAAATATTCTCATGATGAAATGTATTGGATTGGATATGTTTATAGATATTTTTCATATACTTATGACTTGTTATCTTCTCAAGTATATAAAATAATTAAACCGAAAGAATTAAGAGGATTATTTTTGCCTTATCATACACTGGATCCTTCCCAAGCAATTGAAAGAATACTTGAAGCCAAAGGGCTATTATTAGATGAAGATGATGAATTAAACAGACAATATGAAATATTTAAGAAAAATAGAAAAATATAAACTTGTTTAAGTAATATGTTGTAAATAAGTTTATATACAGTAAAAAGGAGACTTCGTCAGTCTCCTTAAATTTTAATAGCTTGTATTGCAACACATCCTGGCCCACCTTGTGTAATAAAAGATGGAGATAAAGGATAAATAGTAATATTAGCGTTTTCGATTTTTTCTTTGATTTTTTCAACGAAACGATTAGCCAAATCATCATTTTTTGCATGAGTTACATAAATTCGATATGTACTGTCAACGTTTCTTTCTTTTAGTTCAGTTACTACTGAATCAACAGCTTTTTTTAGAGTTCTATTGATACTGAACTTATCTAGACCATTACCATTTTCACCTTTAATTAGTACAGGAATAATTTTAAGCATACCACCAATTTTAGCAGCAACACCTCTAATTCTTCCGCCACGTACTAAAAAGTCAAAATCGACAGGTAATAAGAAAGAAATGTCTGTTTGACGAGCTTTTTCAATCATCGCTAATATTTCTTGAACTGTAGAACAGTTTTTAACCATTTCTAATGCAGTATCCACAAGATAACGATGTGGACCGCACAAAGTCATAGAATCAATGACATGTACACGATTACTATCAATACATTGATCTTTAGCCATTAAAGCTGTTTGATATGTACCACTTAAGCCTGCCGCCATAGTAATATCAATAACTTCATTACCTTCACTTAATAGTTCATTGTAAATATCAATCTTTTCACCAAGAGAAGGTTGAGAAGTACGAGGAATCTTATGTTCATTAATCATCTGGATTAATTCATCAGATGTAATATCTTCAAGATCCTGGTAAGATTTGTTGTCAATTGTGACATTTAATGGTACAGAATGCAACCCGATTTTTTCTGCTTCTGCGCGTGTGTAAAGCGTAGAAGAATCCGCAACTATTTTTATCATATTCACCTTATATCATTATTAGGGTAATCCATGTAGTAATATATGTCAATATATCTAGTAATAAATTCTAGATTGTACAGTATTTATTTTTAGGTTAAAATATTGTCATGATGTTCAGTTTCCCCTGAGTTTTACAGCCACAATTAAATAAATTATGCGTACGGTTAGAAATAATCGTACTTTTTTTGTAAATATTTGTTATTTTCTGTGTGTCGTATTGTGACGTTTTATGCTATAATATATCTAATTGGAGTGTTATGTCTTATGTATCTTCGTGTTGTTAATAAACCTAAAGGAAAGTATCTTACCATTTGTGAAAGCTATAGAGATAAAACTACTAAAAAATCTAAAGAACGTATCGTTAAAACTATTGGATATTTAGATAATATTCACCTTGATGATTCTTCTATCGATCCTATTGAATATTACACTCAGCTTGCAGCTCAGATGTCTCTGGAAAAGAAGAAAACAGCTTCCATTAAAATTGATTTAAATACTGAGCTGACTACTGATACTGATGAAATTAAAAATATCGGTTATGCTGTTTTTAAATATATTTATAAAGATCTTGAACTCGATAAATTCTGGAAGAATATCTCTTCAAAATACGAAATTGAATATGATCTGGACAAAATCTTTCAACTGATGGTTTTCTCAAGAATTTTATTCCCCGCTTCAAAAAAGAAAACATTTGAAAACAGAAATATTTTCTTTGAATCTTTTGACGACTTTGCACTTGAAGATGTTTACCGCTCTCTCGATATATTCGGTGAACATGAAGAAGAGCTTCAGAAATGGATTTACGATCATTCTGTCACCAAATATCATCGAGATCTTTCAGCCACTTTTTTTGACTGTACAAACTACTACTACGATATTTCTAAACCTGATATTGATGATCTGGATGATGATGGCAATTTAATACTTAAACGTTACAGAAAATATGGACCGGAAAAGAATCACAGAAAAGATCCTATTGTTGAACTTGGGCTTCTTATGGATAACACTGGTATTCCATTAGCCTATGATTTATTTCCAGGCAATGAATCAGAAAAAGTACATATGCTGCCAATCATTAACAGAGCACGCAGTCAGTATGGATTTGGAAGAACTATAGTTGTAGCAGACAGAGGTTTGAATACATCTGACAACATATTTATGCTGAATGGAAAAAATAATACAGAACACAATCCAAGAGACGGATACATATATGGTCAATCTGTAAGAGGTGCAGATAAAGAATTTAAAGAGTGGGTATTAAATCAGGATGAATACAAAAACACTAAAATCGAAGAAAATGACGAAGATGACGAGACATCAATGAATGGCATTTTCAGACACAAATCAAGAATTTATCCAAAGAAAATCTATATTACAAGAGAAAAGAATGATGGCTCTATTGTAAAGCAGTCCATTACTGTCGATCAGAAGCAGATGGTTTATTATTCAGAAAAATACAAAAAGAAGCAGAAGCTTGAAAGAGATAGAGCTGTTGAAAGAGCTGTGGATTTGATTGCTCATCCAAAGAAATACGACAAAGTATCTGCCAAAGGAGCCAGCGGATATGTAATGAATCTTTCATTCACACAGGATGGAGAAATAGTAAACAAGAAACTGGCACTTGATACAGAGAAAATAGCTGAAGAAGAAAAGTATGATGGATACTATTCAATAGTCACAAGTGAATTGAAGATGGAAGACATAGAAATAAGAGAGAAATACAGGGGATTAATCAGAATAGAAGATACCTTTAAAATAACAAAAGCAGAATTTGATACACGGCCAATATACGTAAGAACGAATGGTCATATAGACGGTCACTTTACAACATGTTTTACAGCACTGGTACTCATCAGACTGTTACAGGTGAAACTTGAAAACAGATATACTGTTGGAAAGCTGCTTGCATCTTTAAAGAAATGCAACTGTGCTCATATTGATTCTAATTATCACCAATTTTTTTACTATGATGAAATATTAGAGAACATAAGCAAAAAATACAGCATTGAATTATCGAAAAAATACAGAACTGCAAACGAAATAAGAAGATTATTAAAATATTAAAATCAAGAGAAAATAATTTAAAATACGGTACATAGAGAAAATGCCAAAAGTAGCATCAATACGCACTATTTGGCATTTTTACTGTAAAACTTGAGATATTCACCTTATATCATTATTAGGGTAATCCATGTAGTAATATATGTCAATATATCTAGTAATAAATTCTAGATTGTACAGTATTTATTTTTAGGTTAAAATATTGTCATGATGTTCAGTTTCCCAAAATGGAAGGATCTTCCTGAAATAGATCTATACATGGATCAAGTGATTACGTTTCTAACAGATAAGTTAGGAAGTACTTATTTTGATGATGATAAGTTTGTGACTAGTTCCATGATTAATAACTATGTCAAGACAGGAATTGTAAATAGACCAATAAAGAAACATTATACAAAACAACATCTTGCATACTTTATTGCTGTAACTATTTTGAAAAGATGTTACTCAATGCAACAAATATCAGAAATGATTTATATTCAGATACATACAAAAAACAGTTCTATTGAACAGGCATATGACTTGTTTATCACTAGATTTGAAGATTCATTAAATGCTGTATTTGAAACAAATTCATCTCTTAATGCTGCATTTAACTCAACAAGTTATGAACAAAAATTATTAGATAATGTCATTCAATGCATCATATATAAAATACATACAGAATACGTCTTAATAAAAAAAGGTCACGTCTGTGACCATAAATAATCAAAGAGTAGAGACAACATGTT
>CAJJTI010000004.1 GCA_905194705.1 uncultured Solobacterium sp.
TAGAAATGGCCTTTAAAACACAGAAAGTAGTGAAATTTAGAGAATATTATAAAAAGAAAACCTAAGAAACCCTTTATTTATCGCATTTCTTAGGTCCACTGTGCAAATTAGTTATTTTAATTTTCTTAACAAATTGGGTATATTTTATCAAACGCATTGAAATTCTTATAATATAAAAAGACGACTTTTTGAAGGTCGTCTTATTTTAATCCTGATACATGAATTCTGTTTAACGCTCTCTTTAGTGCTAGTTCTGCACGTTTTTGATCAACGTTAGAATCATGTGATGCAAGTCGTTTCTCTGCTCTTTCTTTAGCAGATAGTGCTCTATCTAAATCAATATCATTACTATTTTCGATAGTATCTGTCATAATTTCTGCTACATTATCTCTAAAGTAGAATAAACCATTAAATATCGCATAGTAATTTCTTTGACCATCTTCAATACTGGACATAGCGCCAATTTGAAGCATAGTAACTAGTGGCATATGATTTGGTAAGAGTCCTCTTTCTCCATCAACTGTTGGTATATTTAGTATTGGAGTATCAAATTCTTTGTATATTCCTTTAGGAGTAATAATCCTAACATGAATCATCATTTTAGTGACTCTGCTTTCTTTACTACATCTTCAATTGTACCAACAGATAAGAAAGCTGCTTCTGGTAAATCATCATATTTACCATCTAGAATTTCTTTGAAACTTCTTACTGTTTCTTTTACCGGTACATATACACCTGGTAAACCAGAGAATTGTTCAGCAACACTGAATGGTTGTGATAAGAAGTTACGAATTCTTCTTGCACGAGCAACAATCTTTTTATCTTCTTCAGATAATTCTTCCATACCTAGAATTGCGATAATATCTTGTAATTCTTTATATCTTTGTAGAATAGATTGTACGCTTCTTGCGACTTCATAATGTTCTTCACCAATAACAAGTGGATCTAACATTCTTGAACCACTTCCTAGTGGATCTACTGCAGGATAAATACCTAATGCGGCAATACTTCTATCTAAGACAGTTTTCGCATCAAGGTGAGTAAATGCAGTTGCTGGAGCTGGGTCTGTTAAGTCATCGGCTGGAACGTAAATTGCTTGTACAGATGTAATAGAGCCTTTATCTGTTGAAGTAATTCTTTCCTGCAATTGACCCATTTCAGTAGCTAATGTTGGTTGATAACCTACTGCACTTGGCATTCTACCAAGTAAGGCAGATACTTCTGAACCAGCTTGTGTAAAACGGAAAATATTATCAATAAATAATAATACGTCTTGATGTTCTTCATCACGGAAATGCTCTGCCATTGTTAATGCAGACAAAGCAACTCTCATTCTGGCACCAGGAGATTCATTCATCTGTCCATAAGTTAAAACAGTATTTTTTAATACTCCTGATTCCTTCATTTCATGGTACATGTCGTTACCTTCACGTGTTCTTTCACCAACACCTGCAACAACACTTCGACCACCGTGTTCAATAGCAATATTGTGGATTAATTCTTGCATTAATACAGTTTTACCTACACCGGCACCACCAAATAGTCCAATCTTACCACCCTTTGCATATGGACAAAGTAAGTCAATTACTTTGATACCTGTTTCTAGAATTTCTGCAGAAGTTTCTTGTTCTGCGAAAGATGGAGCTTCTCTATGGATAGGCATATATTTCTTAGCTTCAACTTTGCCAAGTCCATCAATAGGTTCACCTAAAACATTAAACATTCTGCCTAATACTTCATCACCTACAGGAACCATGATTGCATTTTTTGTATCAATGCATTCCATGCCACGTTTCAAACCATCTGTAGAACTCATGGCAATACATCTTACAACATCATCACCAACGTGTTGTGCTACTTCACATACCATTTCACTGCCGTCAGATGTTTTAATCTTAATCGCATTGCGAATAGATGGTAAATGCTCTGGTGCAAAACGAATATCGATTACCGGTCCGATAACCTGTATAATTTTACCTGTTTCTTCCATTACGGTTCCTCCTATACAGCACTTGAACCGCCAACAATTTCCGTAATTTCTTGCGTAATTGCGGCCTGACGTGCTTTGTTATATTCGAGCAATAATTCTTCTGACAATTCATCAGCGTTATCTGTAGCTGTCTTCATTGCCATGCGTCGACTGCCTTGTTCACTTACAGCAGATTCCATCCAATCAGAATATGCAACGTTAGAAATCATTAATGGAACTAGATAATCAAGAATTGTCGCTGGATCTGGTTCAAACAATGTTTCAATTTGTTCATGTTCTTCTTTTTTCTCTTTTTTCACAGAGAAAGGTAACAATGTATCTACTTCTGCTTCAAAAGTCATCGTATTGATAAATTGTGTATAGATAATATCTACACCACCAACCTCTTTATTTAAGTATTTTTCAACACCTATTTCTACGATTTCTTTTAAATCTTGAAAAGACAATGTGTCTGTATGAATAATCTCTTTATTTTCCGATTCATAACCTGCTTCTTTTAAAGCAGAATTTAATGAACTTCCAACTAAATAAACAAGATCATCTTTATTTACAACTTCTTTTATTTTCTTTAGAACATTCTGGTTATATCCACCACATAACCCTAAATCACTACAGAATACAATAACGAATTTTTTGTTAACTCCATTTGAAATTAATAGTGGATTATCTAATTCAATTGTATTTTGTACTATATCTTTTACTGTTCCTTCTAACTTTTTCGCATAGATACGGTTACTTTCCATTTTATTTCTTAAGCGGAATAGTTTAGCATTAGCAATCATTTCCATTGCTTTAGTAATCTTACGAGTAGAATTAACAGATTTTATACGCGAGCGTAAAGCCTGTTTAGACTCTGCCATACATTACGCTCCTTTGACTAATTTATAATGTTCTAAAGCTTCCTGCATTGCAGTTTTTAATGCACTCTTCATTTCATCATCGATGTCTTTCTTCTCTTCTAATATAGAAATTAAATCAGCATGATGTTCCTTCATGAATTGTTGCATTGATTTTTCAAATAAACGAACTTCTTCAACTTCAATTGTATCGAAATAACCTTCCTTCATCGCAAACATAGACAATACTTGTTCAGACATTGTCATTGGTTGATATTGAGGTTGTTTCAATAATTCTGTAAGTTTAGAACCATGACTGATAATCTTCTTTGTACTTGCATCTAAGTCAGATCCAAATTGAGAGAATGTTAACATTTCATGATATTGAGCAAGTTCAAGTTTTAAACTTGAAGATACTTTCTTCATCGCTTTTGTTTGTGCAGAAGATCCTACACGGCTTACGGATAAACCTGAATCTACTGCTGGACGAACACCACTTGCAAATAAATCTGTCTGTAAGAAGATTTGTCCATCTGTAATTGAAATTACGTTTGTTGGAATATAAGCAGAAATATCACCTGCTTGTGTTTCAATAATTGGTAATGCTGTTAAAGAACCACCACCAAGTTCATCAGATAACTTAGCTGCTCTTTCTAGTAGTCTTGAATGTAAGTAGAAGACATCACCTGGGTAAGCTTCTCTTCCTGGAGGACGACGAAGTAATAAAGACATTGTTCTATAAGCAACCGCATGTTTACTTAAGTCATCATAAATGATTAGAACGTCTTTCCCTTGTTCCATCCATTCTTCACCAATAGCACATCCTGCATATGGAGCGATATATTGAAGTGGAGCCATTTCACTAGCAGAAGCGTTAACAACTGTTGTGTATTCCATTGCTCCATTTTCTTTTAATTTCTGTACTAAACGAGCAACTGTACTTTCTTTTTGTCCAATTGCTACATAGATACAATTAACATTTTTACCCTTTTGGTTAATCACTGTATCAATTGCGATAGCAGTCTTACCTGTTTCTCTATCACCAATAATAAGTTCACGTTGTCCTTTACCAATAGGAATCATTGTATCGATAGCTTTTAAACCTGTCATTAATGGTTGATAAACAGAACGTCTTGTCATAACACCAGGCGCAACTCTTTCTACTGGACGAGTTTTATCTGTTTTGATTTCACCTAGACCATCGATAGGTTGTCCTAAAGCGTTAACAACTCTACCTAACATTGCATCACCTACTGGTACTTCAACAATACGACCAGTACGTTTTACTTCATCACCTTCATGGATATATGTATCACTACCAAGTAATACAGCACCGATATGGTCTTCTTCAAGATTTAAAACCATTCCCATTACACCATGAGGAAATTCTAGTAATTCGGATGACATTGCTTGATCAATACCTTGTACCATAGCAATACCATCACCAACACTGATAACATAACCTACATCATCAGAATGAATTTCTTGCCCATAGTTTTTGATTTGTTCCTTGATTAAAGAACTAATCTCTTCCGGTCTTAATTCTTTCATGCTAGACCTCCTTTCAATAAAGATTCTTTAAGAGAATCTATCTTATTTTTCATAGAAATATCTGTAACCTGGTTTTCCATTACAACTTTAATACCTGCAATTAAACCAGGATCTAGTTTATTTTCTAATTCTACTAGGCAATTGTGCTTTTTGTTTAAAGCTTCCTTAATCTTTGTTAAATCACTTTCTTCAAGTGGTCGAACAGAATATACAATTGCTTTTTTAATACCTAAATCATCATTTATTTTTCTTACATATTCTCTTAAGATTTCTTGTACATAACCCATTCTGTCTTTATCTACAAGTAACTCTAAGAAATGTAATAAATCTTCATCAATTTTATTTCCAAAAACTTTACAGATTAAAGCCTTCTTTTCTTCAGCTGAAACTTTTACAGCTTTGAAAAATAAAGCTAAATCTGGAGTTTCTTCGAATACCTTTAGTAAACCTAATGCTTGTTTCTTTTTATTAGAAATATCATTAGATTCTTTAGCTAATAGAAATAGTCCTTCGCTGTAGCGATCTGCAACTTCGTTAATCATTGCTTGTCGCTTCCTTTACAAAACTATCTACAGCTTCTTTATCCATTTGTGCATCACTCTTAGAACCAATTAACTTTTCAGTTGCGGCCATTGCAATATCAACCATTTCTTTTTGCATTGAAGCAACCATTTCAATCTTTTGTTTATTGATTCTATCTTCAGCTTTTTGCATCGTATTCTGTGCTTCTTTTTGTGCTTCTTGTAGAATTGCGTCTTTTTGAGCTTTAGCTTCTTTAATAGCCGCATCTACAATTTGTTGTGATTTATTACTTGCTTCACCAAGTTCTTGTGAAGCTTTTTCACGGTCAACACTTGCCGCTTTCTTTAATGCTTCACTTTCTTCTAAATCACTTTGCATCTTATCAGCACGTTTACCTAAGAAATTCTGAACAGAAGTCCATAAAAATTTCTTCATGAGCAAAAATAGTACTAAAGTACTGCACAATTGAACTACCATGGTAATCGGATTTGGAATTAATTGACTTAAAATGTCAATATCTATCATGGTATCTCCTAACTAAATTAATAAACAAAGATTAAAAGAACTGCTACTAATAGTCCATAAATCGCACATGTTTCAGATAACGCAATACCTAAAATCATCGTACTTCTAATCTTAGATTCTGCTTCAGGATTTTTACCAATCGCATCACACGCATGTGCTGCAACAGTTCCTTCACCTAAACCAGTCATAAAACCAGTTAATACGGCAATACCTGCACCAATCGCAATCAAACCTCTATTAATATCCATAAATCTAACAAAGCCTCCTTTATGCTTTCTTTATTTCATCAGGCATATCATTCCCGATTAAAACCACTGTTAATGTAACAAATACTAATGTCTGGATAAATCCAGCAAATAAATCAAAATAAACATGTAATACAGGAGCTATAACAGGTCCCATAAAGTTAAATACATTACCTGATACATTTGTAAATAATCCTGCAATAAGATTACTTAACACTTGGGCACCAGAATAAACTAAACTCATCATAATACTTCCACAAATGATATTACCGAATAAACGTAATGACATTGATACCATTGTAGAAAACTTACCAATAATATTCATTGGTAACATTACTGGAATTGGTTCTATGAATCCATGGAACCAAGCTGCTACACCACTATACTTAAATTCAGTAATCTGAATTAAGACCCACGTAATAAATGCTAATAGTAATGTAACGCTAAGATTTGCAGTTGGAGATGATAAACCAAATAATGAACATGTATTACTGATAAATATATATACCCATAATACAAGAATATATGGTGTTAACTTTGCTGCATTGTCTTTACCAGTATTTGTTGTTACGGTATTTGATACCATTTCAACTCCCGCAAATACTGCCGCATAAATTCCTTTTGGTTTTTCCAAAGGATCTAATGCATCAATCTTTTTCGATAGTACTACGATAGCTATACCGATAATTATCGTTAATAGAATAATCGTATATACATCACTTTGTATAACCATTTCTCTTACTCCTTACTTACTAATGACTGCAAGATAATTGCCCACTTAATAGATAACACTCCCACAGCACAAGCAATCACATTGAAATAATTTCTATTTACTGCACATATGACTAGTACTGCCGCCATAATAAAGTAATTAACTGTAAAATGTGATGTTCCTGTTCTTTTTCCAGCAATTCTTGTATCTAATACAGAATTCCAGAAAGAATTGTTGCGAAAATATAATACTATTGAGACTAGTGTACCAAGAATAAAACCTGTTGTCAGCTTGTAATCTATAACTGCAAGTACTAAACTAATACCAATTTCTATCGCAAATATCAGCCAACCTGTTTTCTTCATATTCCACCTTAGATATTTTTGCAAATTTTATAAGATATTTTAATACATAAATTGCCAAAATTGTCTAAATTCCTTTATCTAAACAATCTAGTATTTCTAAGATACGGTTCAAATCCTTAGTATCATGGAACGCAATTGTCATTTTATTTTTACCAATTTCAACTTGCGTAGCCAGTTTCTCACTTAAGCGATGTTCTAAATCTAATACAACAGGATCTTTTTCTCCTTTATCTTTTTTCTTTTTGTTATCTTGTCCATTTAGTTCACGAATATATTTTTCAACATCACGTACAGACATTTTTTCTTTCATGATATGAATTGCCACATCATACATTTCATCTTCATCTTTTAAAGAAAGTAATGGACGAACATGTCCCATTGTTAATTTCTTTTCGCTGACTAATTGTTGAACATCTTGTGGTAGTTTTAACAAGCGAAGCATATTAGCACAATATTCTCTTGACTTACCAACTCTTTCCGCAAGCTTTTCTTGTGTATACCCTAAACGTTTAATTAAGCTGTCATACGCTGCTGCTTCTTCAATTGGATTTAAATCTTCACGTTGTACATTTTCCAAGATGGAAATTTCCATCATTTCTTCATCTGTAAATTCTACAGAAATAGCAGGAACAACTGTCAATCCAGCAAGTTTTGCAGCACGTAATCTTCTTTCACCAGCAATTAGTTCATAACCTTTTGCCTGACTCTTACGAACTAATAATGGTGTAAAAATACCATGTACTTTAATTGAATTAGATAAATCTTGTAATGCTTTTTCATCAAATTCTTTACGTGGTTGATAAGGGTTTGCCCTTATTTCGTCAATCGCAATTTCAATTTCTCTTCTGCCTGGTACTTCTTTGCCATTATTTTGAATGTCATCAAGAAACTGTTCAACATTAGTCCCAAAGATAGAATCTAATCCTTTACCAAGCCCTTTTCTTGATTTGTCAGCCATTAGCGACCTCCTCTTTCATTCTGCATCAGAACTTCTTTTACTATAGCAGCATATGCTTTAGCACCTTCAGATTTTGTATCATATTCAAAAATAGATTCCTCTCTACTTGGTGCTTCTGATAAACGAACGTTTCTTGGTATATATCCTCTATATACTTTTTCTTTAAAATATTTTCTAACTTCTTGTTGTACTTCTACAGATAACTTTGTTCTAACGTCAAACATTGTTAGAAGTACACCTTCAATTGATAATCTCGGATTCCATAATTTCTGTATTAAACGAATTGTACTTAATAACTGTGTTAAGCCTTCAAGTGCGAAGTATTCACATTGTACTGGAATCATAACTGAATCTGCTGCTGTTAAAGCATTTGTATTTAATAAACCAAGTGAAGGAGGGCAATCGATAATGATATAGTCATAATCATTTCTCGCTTCATCTAATTTTGCTTTAAGTAATCTTTCTCTTCCTATTTCATAAGAGTTACTGGCCATTTCTACATCAGCACCCGATAAGTTGATTGTTGCTGGAAGTATATCAAGAGGTGGCATATCCAGATGAACCACACAATCTTTTACGCTTTCTTCTCCCATTAACACTTCATATACACTTTTATTTCTATCAAAACCAACTTTATTTGTTCCAATACCATGAGTTGCATTTCCTTGAGGATCGAAATCTACAAGTAATACTCTTCTATTTGCATATGCAAGTCCTGCACTTAAATTGATACTTGTTGTTGTTTTACCTACGCCACCCTTTTGGTTGGCTACTGCAATAATCTTTCCCATAAATTTCTAACCTCTATTATTTAGGAAAACGAATGATTATCTTTACGTCCATATCTGATTCTTCTATTTCAGAGACAACATCAATTCCTAATCCCTTAACCATCTGTATACTTTCATTAATTGTATTGATACCTAATTGCATATTTCTGCTAAAACCTTTTGTCTTTTGACGCTTATGTGTTTTAGCAGGAAGTGATAATTTTTCAACATATGCATCAGCTTGACGAACATTCATTTCTTCTTTCACGATATGATGATATGCATCTACTCTTTTTTCTTCAGGTAGGCGTAGTAAAGACCTTGCATGTCTTTCAGAAATTTTCTTTTCCAAAACACCCGCTTGAATTTCATCAGGTAAATTTAATAAACGAATTTTATTTGCAACAGCCGACTGGCTCTTACCAACTTTTTGAGCAACCTGCTCTTGTGTTAAACCAGCTTGTCTCATAATTTGCACATAAGATTTCGCTTCTTCGATTGCTGTTAAATCTTCACGTTGAATATTTTCAACAAGTGCCATTTCTGCTGCCTGGTTTTCGCTGGGCGACAAAATATAACAAGATATTTTTTCAAAACCTGCTTTCTTGCATGCGCGAAATCTTCTTTCACCAGCAATTATTTCATAATGTCCATCAACATCTCTAACTGTAATAGGTTGAATTAAACCATTTTCTTTAATTGATTCACTTAATTCTTTTATTGCTTCTTCATCAAATTTTAATCTCGGTTGATATCTTGATGGTTGAATTTCATTAATATTTATTTCAACAACATTTCCTGTACGATCTTTATTTCCTGTACTTAATATATTAAATAGGCTTGCCATATATCCCCCTTTATAGTGGCTTCTTTTTTATTTTTGCATAAGCTCTTGGATACTTCATTGGTGTTTTCTTCGCTTTTTTACAAATAACAAATACTCTTTTTGCTCCATCTGGTAGATCTTCTTTTTCTACTATTGGCGCACTTGATCCAAGTTCTGCCAAAGCATGTTTTGCTAAAGCAGTTTCTTCTTCCCCTTGACTGCCTTTCATACTGATAAATACACCATTTATCTTTACAAAAGGAATACAAAGTTCTGATAGCACCTGTAAATTTGCAACAGCCCTTGCTGTAACGACATCAAACATTTCCCGGTAAATAGTAATGCACTCTTCCGCACGCTTGTTAACAATAGTCACATTGCTTAAAGCTAATGTATTTTTCACCTCTTCTAAAAATGTACATCTTTTCCCAGTTGGTTCAATCAAAGTAACTTCTATATCACTTCTAGCAATAGCAATAACCATACCTGGAAAACCAGCACCAGTTCCAATATCTGCTAAATTTTTACAGTCTGATATGTATTTTAGCAACAAAAGCGAGTCAAAAAAATGTTTTTCAATAACTTCTTCTTTTTCTACAATTGCTGTTAAATTAATTTTTTCATTCCACTCTTTTAATAGATCAGCATATCTATCATATTTTTCTATCATTTCATCAGTTAAAACGATATTGTTTTTTAACGATTCTTTTTTTAATTCTTCAAAATTCATGTAATTGCACTCTTTCGCTCATATATACTATCATGCAAATTATATTTAAAAAAAGTCTTGCATATTATTATTTTTGTGCTTGTATTGTGGAAAACTTTTTTATCCACAATTTTATGCTTCTTTTTTAATATCTTTCCATAAATTACTCGTCAATTATTGACGATTCAGTTAGCCATTACAAATATATTTTAGTATAGTCACAGCTAACTTATTAGGCGGAAGATTATTATGAAAATAAAAGAAGCAATGAAATTCTACAACCCTAGAATGTTAATTTATCATCCAATAATTGCAATTCGACATTTAATTGAAAATAAAAAATATAACAATCAAATTGGATTTTAACTTTTAACTTCAGAAAAAATTTTTTTAAAATTACTAGACATCCAGAAAATTATCTCTATACTATAAATGAACATTGTTCAAATTGAGGTGCTTGATGAATAAGATTGTTACATCAAAAGAAGAAATATTACAAACAAGTCGTAAATTAATACAGCAACATGGATGGTCTGCTGTTAGTATACGATCTGTCGCTGCAGCATGTGATGTTTCCGTCGGATCAATATATAACTACTTTGATTCCAAAACAGATTTAGTTGGTGCAACAATCGAAAGTGTCTGGCAAGAAATCTTTCATAAACCTGAAGATAAAACGATATTTCAAAATGCTGAAAGCAGTATTAAATGGATTTATGAAAGAATGGCTTATGGAAATCAAGCTTATCCTGGTTTCTTCACTCTTCACTCAATCAGTTACTTACGTGAAGATAAATCAGATGGCATTCAACGAATGCAACAAGCCTGGCATCACATTATTATAGGTATCAGTGAAGCATTAAAACATGATACTAACATTCGCAAAGACGCATTCAACGATGAGTTTACAGCTGATAAATTTGCCGAAGTACTCTTTTCACTAGTTGTATCTTCTCTATTACAACAAAACTTCGACCCATCTACTGTATTAACTATTATTCGTAGAGTTTTATATTAAAAAATTAATCCCATCTTAGTGTGGGATTAAAATTTGAATTAAACTGAACATAGTTCATTTAGAAAAGGAGATTATATTATGCAAGCTATTGTTGAAACACTATTTGACGCTTTTTATCTAGTATTTGTTATTTCTATCGGTATCCGCATGGTTAAATCATGCAAGAACAATCCTCAATTCAAGTTATTCGGTCTTATGGCTATCGTTCTTGGTGCTGGTGACTCTTTCCACCTTATCCCTCGTGCTACAGCTTTATGTACTACTGGTCTAGAAAACTTCACTTTTGCTTTAGGTCTTGGTAAATGGATTACTTCTGTTACAATGACTGCTTTCTATGTACTACTTTATTATGCATGGCGTGAAAGATATCAAATCAAAGGTCAAAAGAACTTAACTGTATCTGTATATGTATTAGCTTTAATCCGTGTAGTATTATGCATGATGCCTCAAAACAACTGGTTGACTGGTGAATCATCACTTGCATGGGCAATTTACCGTAACCTTCCATTTGCTATTATCGGTATTATTATGATTGCTCTATTCTATAAGAGTGCAAAAGAAAATAACGACTCCTCTTTTAAATGGATGTGGTTAACAATCGTATTAAGCTTTGGTTTCTATATTCCTGTAGTATTATGGGCTGATACAATTCCTATGATTGGTATGTTAATGATTCCTAAAACATGTGCTTATGTTTGGACTGTAGTTATTGGCTACAATGCAATGAAGAAAGAACTAAACTAATTATATATATTTAAATATCAACGATATTTTCATCTATCATTAGTAATGGATTAAGTAAAAAATTTAAAGATAGTAAAAAAGCCGTTGTTATATAAAAACAGTTAAAACCACTTTTAAAAGAAAAGATTAAATCATCATTTTAGATTTTCAAACATGGCAAAACCCACTATCATTAGTGGGTTTTGTTATTCATATAAATGATTTTATAATTTGAAATATTTAACTCCTGCTTTGAAGATTAATTGATTCATTTCACCATAAAAATTGGAATTATATGAATATATCGACAATATTAACATTAGCAATCTATGGTGTTTTACACGGACAATTATTGTATATACTGTTTTTCAAGGAAAATCTAAATCTTCTACACTTTCAATATAACTAATAGCTTCATTTCTTCACTTATTAATGTCTGAAATGACGATATCCACTAAATACCATTGGGATATTTAATTTATTGCATAAATCAATGCTGTCTTTATCTCTGATACTTCCACCAGGTTGAATAATTGCTTTAATACCTGCATCAGCAGCTACCTGTACACAATCGTTAAACGGGAAGAATGCATCACTTGCAAGTACTGCACCATTAAAGTCTTTATCTGGATTATTATGAATCGCATTTTCTAGTGCCCAAACGCGACTTGTTTGACCACCACCAATAGCTAAAGTAACGCCACTTTTAACAATACAAATAGCATTTGACTTAACGTACTTAACAACTTTCATACCAAATTCCATATCAGATAGTTGTTCAGCTGTTGGTTGAGCTTCAGTCACAACCTTCATTTCATCAATCATCTTTGTATTTAATTCTTGTACTAATACATTACCTTCTAAATATTTAATATCATACTTAGCATCTCTTGCATCTAAGTTTTTAAGCTTTAAAATACGTAAGTTTTTCTTGCCTTTTAAGATTTCTAAAGCATCTTCATCAAAGTCAGGTGCCGCAACAATTTCCAGGAAAATTTCATGCATCTTTTCTGCTGTAGCTTTATCTACTTTATAGTTACATGCAACAATACCACCAAAGATTGATTGAGGATCAGCTTCGTATGCCTTTGTATAAGACTCATAACCTGTTTTACCAATTGCTACTCCACATGGTGTTGAGTGCTTAATCGCTGCTGTTACAATTTGATCACCAAATTCTCTAACACAAGCTACTGCACCATATAAGTCATTTACATTATTGAATGAAATTTCTTTTCCATGTAGCTGTTCATAATCTAATAGCGTATGTTCTATAAAAGTATCTCTATATTTATTTGCAGACTGTTGAGAGTTTTCACCATATCTCAAGTGTTCAACTTTCTTTAAAGATAAATTTAATACTTCTGGGAATTCATCTTTACAAACAGTAGCGAAATAACGAGAAATCATCGCATCATAAGCACCTGTTGTAGTAAAAGCTTTATAAGCTAAATTTAATCTGAAATTATAATCATCAGTACCTTTTCTTAATGCTTCTAATACACTGTCGTAATCTTCAACTTTAGTTACAATCAATACATCTTTGAAGTTTTTCGCTGCACTTCTAATCATGGAAGGACCACCAATATCGATATTTTCAATCATATCTTCCATTGGTTTATGAGCCTTAAGAGCTTTTTCAAATTCATATAAGTTAACACATACTAAATCTATTGGTGTAATACCCATTTCTTCGACTGTCTTAACATGGCTCTCTAAATCTCTTCTGAATAATAAGCCACCATGAACCATAGGATGTAATGTCTTTACTCTTCCATCTAAAATTTCAGGAAAATGTGTTATATCATCAATCGCAATTGCTTTAACTCCTGCTTCTTGAAGTTTCTTTAAAGTACCACCAGTTGATACAATTTCAAAATCTAATTCTTCTAGTCCCTTACAAAATTCAACAACACCAGTTTTATCAGTAACTGAAACTAAAGCTCTTCTCATTTTATATTTACCCTTTCTCCTACATCTAATTTATGATCACAATATAATCTAACTGCTTCCTTTAAGATTTGATGTTCCACCGTTAGTACAATTTGTTGCATCTCTTTAAAGATGATACCATTGAAAAATCAATACTCTTTTGTATAACAACTATTACTACCTGTTCTCATTAGCATGTACTATCTAATACTGAACTTATATGATTACAGAATTAATATTCCACAATGTTGATAATGTTCTTGAAGTTCCACCACAATATTAGAAACTTTCACCATAATATTGGGTAATACTTTTATTAAATTTTTGATGATATATCTGGATTCTATATTATAGCTTAGAGATATAGATATATAGGAATACAAGGAACAAAAACGGTCAGCTAATTTTCAAAATAAAGATTGCACTCTTTTGCTTCTCGTTTAGAATAATCCGATAATTTCTCCATTTTCTAAGATATCCATATTATTCGCAGCTGGTACTTTTGGTAGACCTGGCATACGCATAATATCGCCACTAATCGCTACTAAAAAACCTGAGCCTGTATTAGGAATCAAATCATTAATTTCAATATTAAATCCAGTAGGACGACCTAATAATGTTGGATCATCACTTAAACTGTATTGTGTTTTAGCGATACAAATTGGAAGCTTATCAAGACCTAAATCAGTTAGTTTCTTGATGTTTGTTTTAGCTTTCTTTGTGAATATCACATCATCAGCGCCATATATTTCTCTAGCAATTGTTTTAATCTTGTCTTCAATTGGTAAATCTAAATCATAAATTGGTTTGTAATGACTTTCTGTATTTTCTAATAAATCAACTAATCCATTAGCCAGTTCAATACCACCATCAGCTCCCTTAGCCCATACTTCTGATAAAGCAACTTTAACACCCTTTGCTTCACAGATTTCCCTTAATAAATCTAATTCTGCTTTTGTATCTGTTGGGAAAGCATTAATCGCAACAATTGCTGGTAAACCGAATTTTTTAATATTTTCGATATGTTTTTCAAGGTTAGCAATACCTTTTCTTAAAGCATCTAGATTTTCATTTGCTAATTCTTTTTTATCCATACCACCATGCATCTTAAGTGCTCTAACAGTTGCTACGATAACCACTGCATCTGGTTTTAAATTTGCTTCGCGACATTTGATATCTAAGAATTTTTCAGCACCTAAGTCAGCACCAAAGCCTGCTTCAGTAACTGTATATGGAGCAAGTTTTAACGCTAATTTCGTTGCCATAACACTGTTACAACCATGAGCAATATTCGCAAATGGTCCACCATGAACAAATACTGGTGTATGGTCTAATGTTTGTACAAGGTTTGGTTTAATTGCATCTTTTAGTAATAAAGTAACTGCCCCTGTTGCTTTTAAATCATTAACTGTAACAGGATTACCATCTCTAGTATAAGCAACGATGATTCTCGCTACTCTTTTCTTTAAATCACTTAAATCATCTGCTAAACATAAGATACCCATGATTTCACTAGCTACTGTGATATCAAAGCCATCTTCTCTAGGAACACCATTCACTTTTCCACCAAGACCTATAACAATATGTCTTAACGCTCTATCATTTAAGTCAACAACTCTTTTCCAAACAATTTGTCTTTCATCAATATTTAATGGATTACCCTGTTGTAGTGAGTTATCTAACATTGCACTGATTAAATTATTTGCGGCAGTAATCGCATGAATATCACCTGTAAAGTGCAAGTTAATATCTTCCATTGGTACAACTTGTGCTTGTCCTCCACCAGCTGCACCACCTTTAACCCCAAAACAAGGTCCAAGAGATGGTTCTCTCATCGCTACGATTGTCTTTTTACCAATCTTATTCATCGCTTGAGCTAAACCAATCATTGTTGTTGTTTTACCTTCTCCTGCTGGAGTTGGGTTAATTGCTGTAACTAAAATTAATTTTCCATTTTCTTTATTATCTAAAGATTTAATTGTTTCCATGGTGATTTTAGCTTTATATTTTCCATATAATTCTAAATCATCTTCACTTAAACCTATTTGTGCAGCAACTTCTTTAATTGGTAACATTTTGGCATTTTGTGCAATTTGAACATCTGTTAACATAATTATTATCCTTCCTTCTCAGTATGAGATTTAAATTCCCTTAGTGCAAAAAAAGTCGCACCAAAAAGGGACTAAAATGGCCCAGACGGTCGACTCTATTTAATCTATCATACTCCCATGTGGTAATCCACTTTTCCGTCAGTTGTATAACGTCTTTATTTTAACATATTTAATGAAAGCTACTCGTTGTCTTCTTTGCCGGAGCAACAATAAGTACATAACTTTTCTTTACCTAATACAATTCATTTAACAAGTTATCCAAGATTATTAAGAATGTTTTTTACGAATCTGTTCAATCATTGTTTTGTATTTATCACTGTCTAATTTGCATATTTTTGATTATATATTGCAAAAGCACCACATATTGTTCCTAAATTTGAATAATAATCATCGCCGAAATATATTTTAGAGGTCACGTCAAAAAATCTGTCTATAATTTACTTATTTATAGAATTATCTATTTAAAATTTGCTTTGTTAATTCTACTGGATCTACAATTTTACCGTCTTTGTATACACGCATATTTCCTGAAGCAATTTCATCAATTAATACTACTTCATCCCCACAATATCCAAATTCAAACTGTTCAGCTGTCATTACTTTTAAAGCTACTAAACCTTCTTTTGTTACAAGTGGATCACCTTTAGCATCGTTTTTGAATGTGCATTCAACATATCTGCCTTCAAGGGGTGTTCCATCTTCATTATATTCTCCATAACGACGAATAAAAGAACCTGTCGCAACTAATCGACAAATCACTTCTAAGCCATGACCAAATACAGTAGCTTTTAATACTTCCATAGTTGCCTGTGCAGTCATCCTTGAATTTTAATAATATATTTCCATTTTCAAGTTCATAAACATTTTTAGTTTTGCCAACGTATAGTTCTTTCATTCTGCTCTCCTTGTAATTTCTATACTTAGCATCGTAATAAACTCAAAAACATAAAAATCTTCTGCAATAATACAGAAGACAACGAAAAAAACTTAATCGTAGTCTTATGTAAGGTCATAAGGTAGAAACACTTTCACCATCTCTTCGAAAGTTTATACGATTTTAAGTACGCATAAAGTATTTAGAAAGAATTAGAAAAAGAAACCCTTTATCTGATTTTTGAACATGTATTATTAAAAACCACCAGTATTGTGGGATACACGATAGCTAGTGGTTTAGTGTTTTATTCACCGTCTGTATTTATTTTTGTAATGAAATCAGCATATGGTAATGTTTCAATCCATTCACAGAATACTCTCCATTCAGGTAAACGGTGTGTTCTTCTTTGGAAATAGATTGTTTTTAACTGTCTGTAGTTAGTTGTCATACGAGCAGTTAATTTAAAACCTGCTGGATTAGAATATAGAATTTCTAAATATTTCTGATTAGCTAAATCTTGTAATGTTGATACATCTTTTCCTTCTTCTACTAGTCGTTTGATATCTTCTTGTAAATCATTATATTCTTTTGTCTTTTCTTTCATGATTTCAATAATTCTGGGATCAGTATAAGAAATATATGCATCATCTAGATTGAATTTAGTAATTCTATGCATTGTAGATTGAGAGCTGACAAAATCCAAGAAATGATATCTTTCTGCTTCAACCCATACTTTATTAGAAAAAGTTAAATCAAATTGAACTATAATACCATTCAAGAAATTATCATGACCACTTCCTGCTGGAGAACTGGCTAAACGATATGTTGTTTTTGTTATTTCTGTTGTGATTTTATCTAAATCAGTTGCCATTGAATATTTAGCACCTTTAACAGATTCTTCTAAACCGTAAATGTTTACATTAGATACAACATCATCAAATCTCATATTACTTCTTCCTTCCTTTCCCTTGTTTAATGGCAATTGCAAGCACTGCAATATCTGCCGGATTAACACCAGATATTCTGGAAGCTTGTCCCATTGTCATTGGTTGATATTCTTTTAATTTTTGTCTACCTTCAAGAGATAAATTATCTACTTCATCATAGTTGAAATCTAAGCCCAGCTTTTCTTCTTCCATTGATGCTAATTTATCTGCTTCTCTTCTTGCTTTTGCGATATATCCTTCGTACTTAATATCAATATCACACTTGTTTGCAATTTCATCATCTACTTCTTCATCAAAACATTCAGCTAATTCTTTTGTTGTTATACCTGGTCTTTTCAATAGTTCTAAACCATTTACACCAACATGTTCTTTTGAATCGTAGCCTAATGATTGTAAATATGGATATAGTTTTTCATCATCCAAGCTGTATGTTGTATTTGCTAATTTATCTTTTTCTGCTTTTAGTTTTTCTATTAATTCAACATATCTTGCATAATGCTCATCAGTTATTAAACCTATTCTTCTACCTGTTTCAATTAGTCTTTCTTCGGCATTATCATGTCTTAAAAGCAATCTATACTCCGCACGAGAAGTTAATAAACGATATGGTTCTTTAGTACCTTTTGTTGTTAAATCATCAACTAAAACGCCAATATATGCTTCATCACGTTTAAAAACAATTGGTTCTTCACCTCTTAATTTTTGTACAGCATTAATACCTGCTAATAAGCCTTGACCTGCAGCTTCTTCATATCCACTTGTTCCATTAACTTGACCTGCTGTAAACAAGTTTTCAATAATCTTTGATTCAAATGATGGTTTCATTTGAATTGGATCTATCGCATCATATTCAATTGCATATGCATATTTCTTAATAATACAATGCTCAAAACCAGGTAAAGTATGTGTCATTAATTCTTGTACATCTCTTGGTAAAGATGTTGAAAAACCCTGTACATATGTAGTATCCATGGATAAGCTTTCTGGTTCTAAGAATAATAGATGTCTTGGTTTATCTTTAAAACGAACTAACTTATCTTCGATACTTGGGCAATATCTTGGTCCTACGCCTTTAACTACCCCTGAATACATTGAACTTTTATTTAAGTTACTTAATATAATTTCATGTGTTTCACTTGTTGTATGTGTCAAATAACAAGGTACCTGCTTATCAAAAGGACGTACATTTTCTTTATTTGTCATCATACTGAAATGTAAGAATCCTGGTGTTCCAGGTTCTAGTTCAGTCTTTGAAAAATCAATAGAACTTGTTAATACTCTTGCTGGTGTACCTGTTTTTAATCTAAATGTTCTTAAGCCGACATTTCTTAGAGATTCACTTAGTTTTTCAGTTGTAGGTTCTCTGTCTGGTCCACCTGGCGTAACTTCACTACTAATCATATTTACACCAGCCATGTAAGTACCTGTTGTAAGAATAACTATCGTAGTAGAAATAAAGCTGTCGTCTTTCAACTTAACACCTTTAACTTTGTTATTTTCTGTCACTAACTCTACAGCCATATCTTCTTTAACAGTTAAATTAGGTGTATTTAAGCAAGTTTCCTGCATCTTTTTACTATAGGCAAGTTTATCAGATTGTACACGTAATGCTCTAACTCCTGGCCCTTTTGCACTATTCAGCATTTTAAACTGCAATGCTGTTGCATCAGCACATCTTGCCATTTCACCACCTAAAGCATCTATCTCACGGACAACAATTCCTTTTGCCGGTCCGCCAACAGATGGATTACATGGCATTTTACCAATATTAGAAATACTCAATGTTAATAACATTGTTTTTTGTTTTAATCTGGCACAAGCTAACGCAGCCTCTATTCCTGCGTGTCCTGCACCTATTACTATCACATCATAATCACTCATTGTTTATATCTTCCTGTAAAAGTTTTATATCTTCATTTTCTGTTATTTGCACAACTTGGAATGTACATGATTTAACAGGTATACATTCCTTCTTTATATAATACTTATAAAGTGCCATTCTACCCGCAAGAGAAACTTTTCTCTCACTTCTATTTTTCGATAAAAAGACAAATGGCAATGCAATTATGATATGACCATCTTGATTTGTAAATACATCAGTTTGACTTCCGATAATATATTCGAAAGAATTCTTTTTCACAAAAGTAGACATCAGCTTGATAGCCTTTTTTCTTTCACTTTCTGTCCACTCTGTTTTCCCTAACATTTTAGAAATTCCACAAAGACCCTGGCGTATTTCATCATGTTTAAATATTTCTTCTGTTTCTTTAGAATAAGCAGAACTCCATAAATCTATTCCATGTTCTTCAGCTTTTCTTAAAATACGTATAGTTACTTCCGGATCGTTTTTATCAATATAACAATAACTTTCCAGTTTACTTGATATATCGATGCCTACTTCTTCAGGAAATACAGGTTCATTAAAGAAAACAACTTCTTTTAAATATAAGCAATCCATCTTCTTTGGTAATGGTTTATCTCTACTTGCTTTTTGTATCGCTTCCGTTAATTTATCAATACTGTCATAGCCGTTACTTGTGTTGTATCTTTTCCACATTTCAGCTACCGACATACGTCTTGATGAATTAAAATGTGCATATCCTGCAAATGCTTTCTTGTTTGAAAATGCTACTTTTGTATAGAAAAATAGTAAATCGCCCACATGAAAATTAGTAAAATTCTTCTGGTTTGATAAACGCCAAAAGTTAATTTCTCTATTTCCACAAAGACGATGATATTCAATCATTTCTTCATCTGCTACATACGCAATTGATCCCATTTTATTTCCTTTTTTTAAATCGTATAACAATTAAACTTTTCTTCTATTTTCTAGTGCATTTGTAAGGGTTAATTCATCTGCATAATCTAATAAACCACCTGAAGGTAAACCATGTGCAATACGTGTTACAAGTAAATTTGGATATTTTTCATTTAGTAATTTAGATAAATATAAAGATGTTGTTTCACCATCTAGAGTAGCACTAGTAGCAATAATTACTTCTTGAGCATCTTTTGCTCGATCAATTAAACTATCGATATTTAAATCTTCAGGCATGATACCTTTAGCTGGTGATATTAAACCATTAAGTACATGATATGTTCCATGGTATTGGCTGGTTCTTTCCATTGCCATTACATCTTTAGCGGATTGTACAACAAAAATTTGTTTTTTATTTCTATCTGTATCTAAGCAAATAGGACATTTATCCCCTTCACTTAAATTTCCGCATATAGAACAGTGTTTCAGATTGTTTTTTACATCCAGTAAAGATTTAGCAAAAAGTTCAACATCACTTTGATCTGCTTCTGTTATTAGTAATGCATATCTTTCTGCTGTTTTTTCTCCTACCCCTGGTAGCATTCTGAAACTATCAATTAAATTTTGTAAGCTTTTTGGATACATTTTACATTCCTGGAAGTTTTACACCTTGTGTTACAGCGCCCATCTTTTCATCACGTTCTGCTTTAGCTTTTTCTAAAGCTTCATTGCATGCGATAAGTAGCATATCCTGTAACATTTCTTTGTTTTCCTTATCCATTAATTCATCACTGATTGTGATTTCTTGAATTTCATTTTTACCACTAACTTTTACAGATACGCCTTCACTTCCACCAGTAGCACCTTCATAAATTGTGGCATCTAATTCTTCTTCAATCTTCGCAATTTTTCTTTGCATTTGTTGAGCTTGTTGCATTAATCTTTGTAAATCCATTTTCTTAATCGTACACCTCTAAGTCATCACCAAACAGATTCTTTAATCTTGTTTCAGTGTCAAGTGTTTCTCCTTTCTTTTCTTCTTTTATTTCAATTGTATATCTTACTATCGGTAAAGCTATCGGCAATGAATTTGTTTTTCTCTTCTGTACAAATTCATTTACCGCATCACTATATACTTTATCTAAAGCAATGTATGGAACTTTATCTATACCTGCTTCTTTTAAGAAGAAATACAATTCTTTATTCATTTCTTTCTCATTTAATGTATTAAATACTGCCTGTGATGGTGTGCTGAATAAAATACAGTCTCTTCCACTAGCCTTTAATGTTATTTGTCTTAAAGCAGCTATATATTTATTCATTACTAAAGCATTTAACAAATCATTTATAATATCTATATCTCTTGATTTATTGTCTTTATCACACTGCACAAGTATTCTTAATACTGTTTCTTTATCCAGTTCTGGCTCTTCTATTTTTGGAATAAATGTTTCCACAACCGGTTCTTGTTCAGCTTCTATTTCAACCTGTTTTGGTTCTGTTTTTATAACTTTTTTATCTATTTTTGTTAATACAGAAACCTTTGTTTCAGAATCATTCATGCATGTTATTTTCAAACAAGCTATTTCAAATACATTCACTACAGATTGAGCACTACGATACATTTCCATTGCTTCCATAAATAAATCTATTTCTTCAAAAGCGTTATCAGAGAGTTTAATTACTAACGAAGCTTCTTCAGCGTTTAAAATACGTAATAAACTTTCTTTTTGTGTTTTATCGTATATTACTGCATCTTTAATAATAGATACTAAATCTGAAGTCATTCGTTTGAAATCAATTCCTTTTTCAGCAAACATTTCAATATGTTCTAATACATATTGAATATCTTTTTCGTGCAGTGCTTTCAAAAATTTTATTTTTTCTGATACACTTGCCAAGCCATATATTTCATTAATTGCGTCATTTGTAATATTACCAGAAGTATAGGCAATAGCTTGTTCGAGCATGCTCAATGAATCACGCATACCACCATCTGCTAATATCGCCAATTTTTCAGCTGCTTCTTCTTCTAAAGTAACACCTTCTTTATTTGCAACATCCAGCAAATGATTCTTGATATCTTCATTTTTAATCTTACTGAAGTCAAATCTTTGACATCTAGAAATAATCGTAGGCAGTAATTTTTGTGGATCTGTCGTCGCTAAAATAAATATTACATGTTCTGGTGGTTCTTCAAGAGTTTTCAATAAAGCACTGGCAGCAGATGAAGATAACTGATGTACCTCATCGACAATATATACTTTGTGTTGCCCCATCATTGGTGACAAACGTGCTCTTTCAATTAAATCTCTTACATCTTCAACATGTGTTTCATTAGCTGCGTTAATTTCAATAATATCAGGATGTGTTCCTTCTATCGCTGCTAAGCAGTTTTCACACTTCCCACATGGTGCATGTTCTTTATCTTCACAGTTAACAGCACGTGCTAAAAGTCTAGCCATTGAAGTCTTCCCCGTTCCTCTAGGACCACAGAAAAGATATGCATGACCAACCTTTCCTTCTTGCACAGCATTTTTTATAGAACGCACAACATATTGTTGTCCAACTAACTCATCAAATGTTTGTGATCTATATTTTTGATATAAAGCTTCTTTTTGCATAGATTCCTCGCTTATATTATTATATCAAACTATTATTCTTCTATAAAAAGAAAAGAAGCATTTATTTCATTAGCTTCTTCTGTTCTCTCTTCATCTTAAAAAAGTCTTTCAACAGTTTTGAACATTCATCCTTTAATATATATGGAGTAGCTTCAGGATAATGATTCAATTTCTTTATTTCTTTAAAAGAAATAACACTTTGAATAGCTCCACCCTTAGGATCGTCCGTACCATAATATATGTGTCTCACTCTCGATAAAACACTGGCGCCCATGCACATCATGCATGGTTCTAAAGTCACATATAAATCACAATCTTTCAAATACCATGTTCCAAGCTTTTTACTAGCCTTTTGTATCGCCAACATTTCAGCATGATGTGTTGCTTGATTGTGTTTTTCTTTCAAGTTATGAGCTTTTGCAATCACTTTATCATCTTTTACAATAACAGCACCAATTGGCACTTCATCCATTTCAGCAGCTTTTATCGCTTCTTTTATTGCAAGATGCATATATTTTTCATGTTTTTGTATATCTTCCATATATAAATAAAAAGGCACACGCGATCAGAGGCTCGTATGGCTGCTACCTTCCGGTCCTGACCAGGTTAGAAACATGACTGCTGTGCCTTGATTATTATACATAATTTTTCTATTTCTAACAACTACATAAATTGTTTCACGTGAAACAATTTAAAAGGACACCTTTTAGCGTCCTTTTAAACGAACAATTAATATTTTGTAATAGTGGTTATAGCAATTTATTAAGATTTTATCATTGCTATGTTTGTGATAAGCATAAGAAAGGCCACTATTAGCATATAAATTCTAGGAATTAGAATTTTTTAACTTTTTCAGGAACAGGAATTACTTCCATACCACCCATATAAGGACGTAGTGGCTCAGGGATTCTAATAGTTCCATCTTCATTTAAGTTATTTTCAACAAATGCAATAAGCATTCTTGGTGGTGCTACTACAGTATTATTTAATGTATGAGCAAAGTAATTTCCTTTTTCTCCTTTAATGCGAATACCCAGTCTTCTTGCTTGTGCATCACCTAAGTTAGAACAAGAACCCACTTCAAAGTATTTCTTTTGACGTGGAGACCATGCTTCAACGTCACAGCTCTTAACTTTTAAATCTGCCAAATCACCAGAGCAACATTCAATTGTTCTTACTGGAATATCTAAAGATCTAAAGAAATCTACAGAATTCTTCCATAATTGATCGTACCAGTATTTAGAATCTTCAGGTTCACATACAACTACCATTTCTTGCTTTTCAAATTGGTGAACACGATATAAACCTCTTTCCTCAATACCATGAGCACCTACTTCTTTTCTGAAACATGGAGAATATGAAGTTAATGTATAAGGTAAATCTTCTTTCCTTAAAATTTGTCCAATGAATCTACCTACCATAGAATGTTCAGAAGTACCAATCAAATATAAATCTTCGCCCTCAATCTTGTACATCATGTTTTGCATTTCTGCAAAAGACATAACACCGCTTACTACATCACCATGAATCATGAATGGTGGAATAAAATATGTAAATCCACGATCAATCATAAAATCTCTAGCATAAGATAAAATGCTTGATTGTAAACGAGCAACATTACCTTTTAAGTAATAGAAACCATTGCCGGATGTTTTACCTGCAGAATCAATATCTAATCCATCTAACTTTTCTAAAATATCTGTATGATATGGAACTTCAAATTCCGGAACAAATGGTTCACCGAATTTTTCAATTTCAACATTTTGAGAATCATCTTTTCCAATTGGAACAGATGGGTCAATAATATTTGGAATAACATACATTCTATTTTTGATTTCTTCAGCAAGTTCTGCTTCTCTTTTTTCAAGAGCTTCCATTTCATCGCCCATTTCTTTTACTTGAGCTTTAGCAGCTTCTGCCTCTTCTTTCTTACCTTGCTTCATTAAAAAACCAATTTCTTTAGAAATTCTGTTACGCTCTGCACGTAGAGCATCACCTTTTCCTTTGGCTTCTCTTACATCCTTATCTAATTGAATAACTTCATCAACCAAAGGAAGTTTTTCATCCTGGAACTTCTTTTTAATATTTTCTTTTACAAGTTCAGGATTTTCACGAATTAATTTAATGTCAATCATATTTCCTCCAACAAAATAAAAACACCATCCAAAGGGACGATGTCAATCGCGGTGCCACCCTATTTGCTAAATTGTTTCACGTGAAACAATCAACCACTTCATTCAATGCATAACGGGCATTACCGGAAAGTATTAATTTCACTCAAGGGTGGATTTCATTACATTCTTTACTATCTTTCATCAACCGATAGTTTTCTAAAAAAAGAACTGCAATTACTTGTCCCTGTCATCGTTTTCGGTTTCATTTAAGCATTGAGAAAGAGGTTTGTCAAGTTTTTATAGTATGTGATAAAATAGCCGTAAATAAAGGACTGTTAACGTGAAGAAAATATATATATTAATTACTTGTTTCTTTTTAATGTTAGGATGTACTACATCTGAAAATAATACTACCGATACCTCAAATGGACCTGTTGTAAAAGAAGACTCTCGAACAAATGAGGAGAAAATTTTATCTATGATTCAATCATGCATCAAGAACTATAACGAAGATGACTTGGATGAATTGAGAACATATTACAAATCTAATATACCTAACCTGCCATTAGAACTTAATTCACTTCCTGAAGTAAATGCATTAAGTGAATTAACATCTATTGTTGCGGATGGCAATTCAAACACAGTATATGAAGGAATGTATAAAGTAGATAAATATAAAGTCATCTTTAAAATCTACTACCCTTCTGGTGCTGACTTTTGGCCTAATGGAGATATTGATTTTCAAATAGATCCCGAAGAAGTAAATGTGAATAATCCAGAATATGAAGGTTATCGTAGTGCATTAACATATTTATTGTTTGAAGAATCAAATGTAATAGATATGTTATATGGTGCAAATGTAGAACTTGCAGATGAACCATCTTTTGATGATAAATACTATGAAGTTATACGTGTTAATGGTGAATATTTTAATTCTATTGATGAATTAAAAGAATATGCAGAAACTGTATTCACTAAAGAATATTTAGAAGAAAACTATTACAAGAATTCTTTTGAAAGTGAAACTCCTGTTTATAAAGAAGTAAACGGAAAACTTTATTGCATTGGTGCAGAAGTTACTCCTATCGTATCTTATCAGTATGCTCCAGAATATATCATTTATGTTAAAGATGAAAATGGTATAATAAAAGTAAACTTATTAACAAAGGTAATGGACACAATATTACCTGATATAAAAGAAATTACGCTGCAAGAAACGGAAAACGGTTATCGCTTAGCATATGCTGGTTAATATCCATGCGTAATATTTTTTGCATATTTTGCATAAAGGGAGTTGGGGATTATGGAAAAGAAAGCAGAAAAAAACACTTACGAAAAGAAGTTAGCTTATAACAATGAGTATAATCGCCAGAATTATCGCTCATTTTCAATTCGTATGAATCGAGAAGAAGAAAAACATATCATTAACTGGTTGGAAAAACAAAAAAGTCTTAAAAAATATATTATTTCTTTAATAGAAAAAGATATGCGTGAAAAACAAGTTAATTAATTTCTAACTATAATAATATTTTTAGCTTTTCTGTTATTGAAAAAGAGTTATCTATTGCTAGATAACCCTATATTTTATAATGTGATTGTTTTGGAAGCTTTTCCTGATTTTTCTTGCACACAAGAAACTGTAATTTCAGTGCCACTCTTTGCCTGAACTACCCAAGTAAGTTTTTTTCTTGCCTTTGCATTATAATCCGTAGAAATATTTCCATAGAAATTCGTTCCTGTACTTGTACTTCCATATCCTTCAAGGTTTCCAATCTTAGTCTTTTCTAGTCCACTAATAACCTTTCCTCCAGAAATAGTAACTTCAACTTCTTTACTGATATTCAAGTTTTTAGCTTCTTCTGTTAGATTTGTTGGAAGATATCCTAAATTACCTACAATAGCAGTTACTTTATAAATATCATCTGATACTTTTTCGGATGTTAATGTATCAATTGTAAGTCTTGGCATACTTTGAGCAAAACGAATCATAAAGCGTGTCATTTGTTCAAGAACTCCATTTAAGAATGATTCAGGTGGATTTTGTTGTGAAAATTTAAAGTTGAAACCACCTATTTCTACATCACCAAATGTTTCATGATGGAAAGGTTTCCAATCTTCATAATATTCAGGAGCGTTTTCTTTTACCCATTTCATACATGCCACGAAACGTTTTAATTCATCTTGAGCACTCTCTTTATTTCTTGCATTCCAAACTAGAGGAACCCCTACTTTCTTTGCTAAATCCCAAAGTTCAACAGTATATGCAACGATGCCTTGTGATTGATAGCACCAGTCATCAAATGCACCTGAATCATAGTTAGCTGGATCAGCAATAAATGAATCGTAAATATTTAATGGTTCATATCCTAATTCTTCTTTACCCATATTAGCAATTTCAATAAACTGATTGATATCTTTTTCACTAACTGCTGTAGATGGTCTTGTTCCAGGTGGATATAAAATGATTCCACCACTTGTATGATTAGTAGATACTCCACCAATATTAGGATGTTCAATTATCCAGTCAGCCATAGCTTTTGTTTCAGGATTTGATAAAGGATATTTACCAGCACCTGCTTGTCTATTTTCTGGGAACCAGCCATATGGATAATTACGATTAAAATCTAAAGACCAATCTTCTTTCTTTTCTTTCAGATTTTCATCTCCATCAAATGCTTCAAAGTTTCCTTCTACATAAATATCATAGAAATCACCATCCGCATCACCCGGGTCTCTTTTTGCCATAATGCCGGAGTCATCTTTATCTTTTTTCCAAGCTCCATAAGGAGTAGGAATACGCATCATACGAATAACGCCATCACCATCTAAATCTTCACTTCTAATACCACCATTTTCAGGATTATGTACTCTATTTACAGAACGAATTGAATAAGGTGTAGTAAGATAAGTTTCAGCACCATCTGGTGAAATCCTAGGTACTACATAAATTGTCATTCTATCTAGAATTTTAGTAATAACTTTATCTTCCCCATATCCTGTTAGTAATACATCGATTGCATGCATTGCAGCCATTGAACCAGTAACTTCACCAGCATGCGTATTCCCATCAATATGAAATGCAGGTTTATCTAAAGCTGCACCTGTCTTTTTATTTGTGATAGTCATTGCATAAACATTTCGATTTTCTTCAGTAACACAAATTGACTCTAAATCGCAAAGTTCAGGGTATTTATCTGAGAAATACTTCAAATTCTTTTCAAGTTCATCATATTTATAATAATGATCATATTGAAATGTAGTTTTCATAAGCTAACTCTCCTTTTTGTCTATTATAAATATTTTTTCAAGCAAATCCATAGTTAGTTTTTTAATCCTATATATAATATAAAAAGAAAGAGGTATCGCTATGACAAGATTTGATATTGTAATTATTGGAACAGGTCCTGCAGGACTTGAAGCAGCCATTACAGCAAAAATAAGAAACAAAAATATACTCTTGCTTGGTTCTAAGAAATCAAGTATGAAAGTAGAAAAAGCACATACTGTTGAAAACTATTTAGGTTTACCTCATATTAGTGGAGCTGATATGCAAAAAGCTTTTCTAAAACATATAGAAGAACTAGGCATAGAAATAACTGAGGACCAAGTAGTTTCTGTTTATAATATGGGTGATTATTTCATGGTACAAACAAAAGCAAATTACTATGAAGCTAGCACTGTTATTTTAGCAACAGGTGTCACTACTGCTAAGCCTTATCCAAATGAAGAAAAGTTATTAGGTAAAGGTGTAAGTTATTGCGCTACTTGTGATGCTCCATTATATAAAGGTAAAACTGTTGCAGTTATTGCGACAAATAAAGAGGAAGAACCTGAAGTTACTTTCTTAAAAGAATATGCAGAAAAAGTATATTATTTTCCACTATATGAAGAGGCTGGTGATTTAGATAATATTGATATCAGAAAAGAAAAGCCACAAGATATTATCGGTGATAATAAAATTAAAAAACTTAAAACAGACAAAAATGAATATGATATCGATGGCTTATTTATATTAAGAGAATCAGTAGCTCCTAAACAATTAGTTCCAGGACTTGAAACTGATGGTCCGCATGTAAAAGTTAATTTAGACATGAGTACAAATATCCCAGGTTTATTTGCTTGTGGTGATATCGCTGGATTACCTTATCAATATATTAAATCAGCAGGCCAAGGTAATGTTGCAGCATTAAGTGCTGTTAAATATCTTGTATCACCCAGGAAATAATTTTTACAAATACAAGAAGTTTTGATATGATATTGCTGAAGTTAGTTTTGACTAACTGAGGTGGATTATGTCATTAGAAAATGTTGTACGTCAATGTGCTCCTACTTTAGCAAATATTAAAACTGGCAGTTTATTTCCTGTACCTTATACTTCAAAAGAAGTTATACAAAAAGAAATACAAGAATTAAATAAAATCATTTACCCTAAAGGTTTATGTTTAATTCCTTTAAGATACACTGATAAACACATATGCTTGTTATATATGTTTCGCCCTGAACGACTATCAGATGATTTAAGTAATATAGAAGCACAAGAAATTCTATATCAAAATGGATATAAAGAAATTTCTACTTCTAAATGTATTCATCATTTAATTGAAAGATTAGAAAATTATGCTGAATTTCCACATGAAATCGGATTATTTTTGAGTTACCCTGTTAGTGATGTAAAAGGTTTTATTGATAATCACGCAAAAAACTGTAAATTTTCTGGACTTTGGAAAGTATATGGTGACGAACAACTGGCTAAAGATTTATTTGTAAAATATCAAAAATGCACTTCTATTTACTGTGCAAATTATCATTCAGGTATTAGTTTTGAAAAACTAGCAGTAGCTTCAAAATAGTTACTGCTAGTTTTCATTCATTTTAGTAGATAACAATACAAAACTAACTATAATAAAATCTATATAAAATAAATAGGAGATAGATATGTTACTTATAGATAAAACATTAATGAAATTATCTTCAGGTTTATGGGGATGGATAATTGCGATTGTTGTTGTAAGATTTACATCATTAATCGGTATAACATATTTTGCAAAATATATTTCTGAATTCTTAGGTCAAATTTTTACCTCATCTATTGATCTAAGACAGTTAAAAACAGTCATTATCATGGCTTTTCTAGCTTCTTTATTGACTCTAGTATCACAACTTATCCAGGGAGAACTTGAATATCGTTGTAACGCAAATGCTCGAATTAATCTTAGAAAAACAATATTTAATCAAGTATTAAATTTAGATGTTGGATATATTGAAACTATTGGTCCTGTATCTGCTATTACAAGCAGTTTGGATGCAGTTGAGCAGGTAACAATTTATTATTCAACATATATTCCAAGTTTAATATCTGCTGTTATATCTCCTATCTTTTTATTTTATCAATTAAAGAATATTTCTCTTTTTACTGCCCTTTTACTTTTAGCTATATCGTTAAGTTTATTACCTCTCAATAATATCTTCCGTAAAAAAATAGAAACTCTTCGTAAATCCTATTGGCACTCTGTAGAAGATATCAGTGCTTATTATTTAGACAGTTTAAAAGGTTTAACAACTTTAAAATTATTTAAACAAGATAAAAAACATGAACAGATTTTATCTCAAAAAGCTAATCAACTTAATATAGATATCAATAAGTTCATGAAAATTAACTTTACTTCTTTTTTAGTAACTGAAGCACTTATTTATGGAGCCATTATTATCTGCATAATTCATACAGGAATGCAATTAAAATCATCTCTTATTTCTATAGGAAATGCTTTAACCGTTTTATTATTATCTTATAGCTATTTTTCAACAATCAGACAATTAATGAATGCAACACATAACGCTTTAACTGCTGTTTCAGCTGCTCAGAAACTAGAAGAGATTTTATCAATAGACACTAATCGACCATTTAATAGAGATTTAAAAGAAGACTCTCCAATATTTGATGGTATCAAGCTATCTCATATTAATTTTTCTTATACTAAAGAAAAACCTATATTAAAAGATATCAATTTAATTGTTCCTAAAGGTAGTGTAGTAGCTTTAGCAGGGTTAAGTGGATGTGGTAAAAGTACATTAGCATCATTAATTATGCGTTTTGTGGATGCTGATTCTGGAGATATTTATATTGAAGGAAAGAATTATAACTCTATGCCTGTTCAAGAATTAAGAAAGAAAATCATATTAGTTCCTCAAAGTGTTTATTTATTTACAGGAACAATACGTGAAAACCTGTATATTGCTAGTGAACACGCAACTGATGAAAGATTATATGAAGTATTAGAACAGGTGAAGTTAAAAGATTTTGTTGATTCGCTTGAAAATGGCTTAGATTCATTTGTTGGTGACAGTGGTTCAAGATTGTCTGGTGGCCAGAAACAAAAAATTGGTATTGCTAGAGCATTACTTTCTGATGCCCCATATATTATTTTTGATGAAGCAACAAGCGCTGTAGATAGTGAAAGTGAACAAGAAATATGGAAATGTATTGAAGAATTATCAAATACAAAAACATTAATTATCATCTCTCATCGATTATCTACAATTAGAAACTCTGACATAATTTATATGCTTAAAAATGGTGAAATATTTGAATCAGGAAATCACGAAAAACTCATGAAAAATAAAAAATTGTATTATGCATTAGTTAATGAACAAGACGCATTAGAAAGGATGGCATAAATTATGGAAAATCAATTTAAATATTCTCTTTCTACTATTATAAAGCGTCTTTTGATTTTTGCTCGTCCAATAAAGTCATATCTAATCATCTCAACTTTAGCTTCTATAATAGGTAATCTTAGTCATATTGGACTTATGGGATTTGGATCTTTATATTTATTATCTTTGACTTGTTATCTAAATACTAATCCTGATAAATGGTTAATTTTAACAATCATTTCTGCTTCTTTAATTGCTATTTGTAGATATTTGGAAGGAGTATATTCTCATATAGGTGCTTATGGTGTACTTGCAAGCTTAAGAGTACATTTGTTTTCTATTATTGATCGTATCTCCCCTGCTTTTTTAATTGATCATAAAAAAGGAGATTTAATGTCTATTGCGATAAATGATATAGAAACATTAGAATACTTTTTTGCTCATACTATTGGTCCTATGTTTACGGTAATTATTTTGCCATTTGTTACACTGATTGTTGCTTATCAAATTCACCCTTATTACTTTATGGTACTTTTACCATTATTTATTTTAATATCTATTGTTATTCCCTTAATTGCACTAAAAGCAGGAAATAATATTGGTATGAATTATCGTAAATCACTAGGTGAATTAAAATCATTAATACTAGAAAGTGTATACGGTATACGAGACATTCAAATATACAATAATGGTGAAAAAAGATTAGAAAAAATATTAAATGAAAATGAAACAGTAAATAAAGCATCGCATGGTCTTACTCTTCACCAGCAAATATTATCAAGTGTTCCTAATTTCTTTATTTATATTGCACGTATATTAATCATTGTCGTATCAGCTTATTTAATATCAATCAATCAAAACAATCCAACAGGAACGATATTAATTTCTTTTGTTGCAGCAGCTTCTTTTTCATCAACTTTTTCTCTAACTTTTGTAGTTACACATCTTTTAGAAACTTTTGCTGCTGCAAAAAGAATATTTATGATTGAAGATACTATTCCAACTGTTAATCAAAAAGAAACTACGCAAACTTGTGGTGAAATAAAGAATATCAAATTTAATAACGTTTCTTTTGCTTATCCAAATACAGATGTTGAAGTATTAAAAAACTTGAATTTTGAAATAAAAAAAGGAGATAAAATTGGTATCTTTGGCCCTAGTGGTATAGGTAAATCAACCCTGTTTAGATTATTATTAAGATTTTATGATCCTAATTCTGGAACAATTTCATTCAATCATATCGATTTAAAAGACTTATCTTTCAATGAAATCTATCAAAGAATTGGTATGTTAGAACAAGAAACATATTTATTTGATGATACTATTTTCAATAATATTGCCATAGCTAAAGAAGGAGCCTCTCTTGATGAAGTAAAACATGCTGCAGAAAAAGCAGGAATTGCTAGTTTAATTGATACATTACCTGAAGGATATAACACAGAGATGGGCCAAATGGCTTCAAGATTAAGTGGTGGTGAAAAACAAAGAATTGGCATTGCAAGAATTATGCTTGCTTGTCCTGATATTATTGTTATGGATGAACCAACCAGTGCTCTTGATGTATTCCATGAAAAAGAATTACTACATACACTAAAAACCGAATATAGTCATTCTACATGGTTAATTATCTCTCATAGAATGTCTACATTAACCTGTTGTAATCGTTTATACAAACTTGAAAATGGTCAACTAATACAAATTAATTAGATAATTCTAAATATTGTTTTAATTCACTCATACAATTCATTGCGTCTTTATAACCTAAATGGTAGAGATTACCTAGTTTCTCAACATTACTTTCTATTCTACTAATTGTAATAGGAACAGAAGGAGAAATAGTAAATACTCTACCTTCTTTTGTTAATTTTTCAATTTCATCACATTCACGATTATATTCAATCTGACATTCGCTTAATGTATTTGCAAATAAAGGATAACTTTTATATCTTCTAAATGCATGCATATCTAATTCATTAGGTTTACGGAAATTCACATCTCTTGTTCTTACAATGACTATTTTTTTGTAATCATTAGCTAATGCCCATTCATATGGAATAGCTTTAGAACAACCACCATCAAGATATGGTTTTCCTTCTACTTTTACCATTTCTGATACATAAGGCATAGAAGCAGAAGCTTGTATTGCTTTATAAATATCTTTACATTTTCCTTTTTCAAAAAATGTTTGTTCACCAGTAACACAATTTGTACAAGATGCGATGAATCTTTTCTTTTCATCATAGAATAACTCATTATTTAAAGGATCCGTTTTATTGATTTGTTTAAATACAAAATCAAAACCAATAATTCCTTTATTTTTTCTTATTGCTTTAACACCAACATAGCGACTGTCATGTCTATATTTAAGATTAATTCTTGCTGTTCTACCAATATTACCAGCTACATAATTCACACCATTCATTGCACCAGCAGAAACACCTATAGTACAAGATAAATTAATATCATTTTCCATTAATGCATCAAGCACTCCCGCTGTATATAATCCTCTAAATGCTCCACCTTCTAATACAATGCAACCATCTATCGTTTTATTACTTGCAATACCACATGGTATTTGATCTAACTTTGAATATACTTCCATAATTTTTTCCTTTTTAACAGGAGATATCATAATTATTATTTGAAACAAATTAAATATACAAATGAGGTCAAATGACAAAAAAAGTGCCAGTCTATATATTAGAATCTGACACTTTAATTTATTTTATTACAAGATTATTTGTTATCTTCAGCAACTGCTTTAGCAGCATCACGTCCAGAAACGATAATTTCTGTAATAGCATTACCACCTAAACGGTTACCTGCATGATAGCCACTTGTAACTTCACCAGCAGCATATAAACCAGTAATTGTCTTACCATCTTTATCTAATACATGGTGATTAACATCAGTAACAAGACCTCCCATTGTATGGTGAGTTGATGGAGCTAAGAAACGGATACGTAAGTTTTCTAACTTATATGTATCTGGTAAGTAGTTACCATTTTCATCTTTTTCAACATCACCAACAGTAGCAGTATATGCAAGCTTTTCTACAGGTAAATCAGTAGATGTTCCCATTACATAGTTATCATATTCAGTAATTGTATCACGTAATGTTTGTTCATCTAAGTGAAGCATTTCAGCTACTTCTGCAACAGTTTTAAAGTACATACGTCCTTCGATATCATTAGCACCATTACTAAATCCACCAACACCAGCAGTTATTGCAGTATTAGAAACTTCAACATAAATACCAGGAACATACTTTAAGCCAAGTTCATCAGCTAATTCTTTAGTCATACCATTTTCAAATGCACCTTTAGATAATACGTCACGTTCAGCAGATTCATCTACATAACGTTTACCAGTAGCAGCATTAATGTAAATAACGTTTTCTCCTGCACCACCAGCAAGATTACCATTATCAACCCAACCTAATGGCATCATTTGTGTCCAACCCATTCCATCAGTATCAGCACCTACTTCTTCAGCCATTGTAATACCGTCACCTTGTAGTGAAGAACGGTTTGTTGTACCAATATTATCAGCGATGAAGCTATCATCCCAGTAATCATTTGTTTCTTGCACTTTAGCAATATTTGCACCATAACCACCAGTAGCTAAAATAACACCCTTATTTGCATGAGCAACTACTTCCGTACCATCAAATTTCTTAGCTTTAACACCAGTTACTTTTCCATCTTCTTCGATTAGTTCATAAGCTGTTGTTCTTGTCATAATTTCATTAGCATCATTAGCTTTTGTAATTGTGTTTGCAGGTACAGCAAAATAAGCACCCCACTTAGATTCTAGGAATTCACCATCAACAGTTCCACCTTTAACACTGTTTTCACGTTGCCATAAACAACCAATCAATGTAAATGCACGACTGATATCAATATCTGCACCTTGAGCAGTTAACCATGGATAAATATCTTGTCCACCGTTAACAAATTCTTTTACTTTTTCGATATCACTGTAAATCCATACAGAACCATCTTTATTTGGTCTTAAACCACCATAATATGTTTGGAAAATATGTAATTCAGGAGTAGAGAATAAAGTTAAATCTGTTTCTTTCTTTCCTGCATCAAGTTGAGGTTGAGCCCAAGCCATATATTCTTTGATCTGACCTTTTAAAGTCTTTAATACATCTAAGTATTCAGCATGAACACCACGTTCAGCATTTAGAGTAATGTCTCCTGCAACAAACGGATGATCCGCATCAATTGTTCCATCAAATTCATCCTCTGACCAGTTAGCAATTGTATTTAGAATATGTAAACGACCAGCATCATTCTTTACTTTAGTATAAGTTTTTCCTTCATATTCAGCTTCTGTAGCATCTGGATTTTCAGCATCCCATACTACTGCTTGATAAGCTGTCTGATAAGAACCACCAGAAACTAATGTATTACCACCAATTTCAGCATTTTCTTCCATAATTAGAACTGTATTACCATCTTGAGCAGCTTGAGAACCAGCCATCATACCAGCTCCACCTGCACCAACGATAACTACATCCCAAGTACCTTCAACAGTATCACCTGCTTCATGTTTAACAGTATTTTTCTTAAATCCATCAATATCACTAGCTTTAGCTTCAACAGCTGCAGCAGCTACGGCATCTTTTAAACCACGACTTGAGAATGTTGCGCCTGATACTGAATCAACTCCAGAACCATTTGCTTCAATCATATCAGCAATTAAGATATCAAATGCACTAGTACCAACATGTGCTGTTTCAGTTGAATCTGTAACTTCAATTGATTCAATCTTATCATCACCGAATGTTACAGATACAGTAATTGGACCATTGTATCCTTTTGCACTACCTGTATAAGTGCCTGCTGTATAAGTTACAGGAACATTTTCCTCACTATCAGTAGAACCTGTTTCTCCTTTTTCAGCATTTTCAATTGCCTTTGCAGCAGCAGCTTTAATACCATCTGTTGTAAAAGTAGCTCCTGATACGCCATCAATTTCTGCACTTTGAGCAGTTTTAATTTGTTCAGCTAATTCTTCTAAAGCTGCTCCTCCAATTGTTTCAGTTTCATCTGGTCCTTCACATTTAACATCTGTAATAGATTTAGCATCCGTTGTGATTGTAACTGTGACTTTTCCTCCGAAACCATCTGCTTCACCAGTGTAAGTACCAGCAGTATATTTGCCTGTTTCTCCACCATTACCTGATGAACAAGCAACCATACTTGCACACATGAAAACAGATAAAATTAGTTTACTAATCTTTTTCATTATTTTCCTCCCTTTTAGCTAATCCAATTAGCTAATTTATATTATATTGCAATTTTGACTATCTTTATATATGAATTATGATATTGTTTTCCTAT